>JASHTA010000269.1 GCA_030040795.1 Gammaproteobacteria bacterium
CGAGAGCGAAATCGATGAACTGCCGTCGCTGCAGATCGGCACAGGCGCCGTCATCTCCGCAGACCCGCAGGCGCAGATTGCCCTCTCATCGAACAGCCGGATCATCGACGACGGCATCATCCAGGCGCCTTCCGGCACGGTCTCGATGACGCTCACCAGCACTCTGCCGATCACCACGTACGACGCAACCCAGGCCATATGGCTCGGCTCCGATGCCAGCGTGGACGTCTCCGGAGTCCCGGACATCATTTCCAGCGACAATGGCATCAGCTCGGGCTCGGTGCTTCCGGGTGGCAGCGTGACCCTCGATGCTCAGCGCGGCTACATCGAGATGCTGCCGGGCTCGATGATCAATGTGTCCGGCACTACGGCGGTTCTCGGCCAGTGGGAGGCGGTAGGATCAACAATACAGCGGGTCGACGCTCCCGTCGCCTCTGCGGGCGGATCCGTGTCGCTCACTGCGGGCGAAGGCATGTCGCTCGATGGGACGTTCGAGGCCTCGCCAGGAACCGGCACCTCCCGTACTCCTGCGGGCGGGTCTCTCACCGTGTCGCTCGACCCGAGCCAACTCAATTTTGGTACGGCGGGCAGCTATCCGCAGGCGGGTCCGGAGACGATCGTGCTGACCGACGGCGGGGCGCCCACCGCCGTCGCGCCCGGCTCTCCGGTCTCGGACTCCATGATCGGCGAAGCGTTCGTTCCTGCTACGACGCTCAACAGCGCGGGCTTCGCGAACGAGTCCTTCAGCGCGGGCCTCACCCAGCCAGGGTCCAGCGGGGGTATCGGCCAGTCCACGCTGAACGGCTTCAGCACGGGCGGCATCTTCTCGATTCCGCAGAGTGCCATTCTGCAGACGAGTGATTCGATTCAACTGGACGTGGGAGAGATCGAGGTGGGCGCAGGTGCGACGGCGACGCTCTCCGCACCGTACGTCTCGATCGGGAACTCCGACAGCCAGGTCGCAACCGATTTCCCGACTTTTGAGAATCCGTCCTCCGGTACGGCCACGCTGCAGATCACGGCCAGCCAACTGATCGATCTGTACGGCACGTTCGCCCTCCAGGGCGTCGGGAACGCGGAGCTCGATACGGCCGGAGACATCCGGTTGACCGGTGTCCTCCAGCCCGACAATTCGGACCTCACGCCCTCGGATCCCGTCGGTGAGCTTCTGACCGCCGGCAACGTCGAGCTGCAGGCCGCACAGGTGTACCCGACGACGCTCACGCAGTTCACCATCGCGAGCACGGCTGCCAATGGCACGATCGACGTTGAAAAGTCGAGCGGCGCGACACCGGACGACGTCTGGTCCGCCGGGGGAACGCTCATCCTCTCGGCCGCCACGATCACGCAGAATGGCGATCTGCGTGCGCCCTTCGGCACCATCACTCTCGAAGGTCCGTTGAGCGATGTGAATGGCGGCAGCATCACTCTAGGCTCCGGGAGCATCACCTCCACGTCCGCCGACGGTCTTACGATCCCGTTCGGAACGACCCAGGGCGGATTCGACTGGACTTATCCGCTGCCCGACGGAGCCAGCTTCATTTACGGCACCGATGGCATTGCGCCGCCCTCGCAGCAGATCAACCTCGTCGGCAACCAGATCGATGTGGACTCAGGGGCGACCATCAACCTGTCCGGCGGCGGGGACCTGATGGCGTACGAGTTCGAGCCGGACACGACGACCGGAGGCAACAAAGACATTCTCGGTGCGACGAGCGGCCTATATGCCCTCGTGCCCACGATCGACACGAGCGTCGCGCCCTTCGATCCGAACATCTCCACCGGCAACTCTCTGCCGCTCGGCGAAAGCATTGATCTCGCCGGGGCTCCAGGCTTGCCGGCCGGCACGTACACTCTGCTGCCGGCGCGCTACGCACTGCTGCCGGGCGCGTTCCTGGTAGAGCCTGCAGGTCCCAGCTACGCCGGCATTGCGCCCGGCGAGCAGTTCGCGAATCCGGGCGGAGGAACGATCGTCGCCGGGTACGAGACGATCGCCGGCACTTCCATCGCCGACTCCAACACCTCCGGCTTCGCCGTCGTTCCCGCCTCGGTATTCGAGCAGGAAGCGACGTACACCACCACGCTCGCGAGCCAGTTCTTCACCAGCCAGGCGCAGAGCGCCGCGCAAACGCAGGGCACACCGGTCTCGCTGCCGCGCTTGCCCGTGGACGCCGGCGTTCTGACGCTTGCGGCTGCCAGCCAGCTCACGCTGGGGAACGGGGTCACATTGGACGCGACTCCCGGCCCTGGCGGCCTCGGCGGACAGGTCGATATCGCGAGCAGCAACATCGACGTGGTGCCGGGTAGCTCGACACAGCAAGCGCCGGGCGTCATCACGCTTACCGACGCAAGCCTCGACCAGCTCGGCGCCCAGACCCTCTTGCTGGGCGGAGAGAGCAGCGGGACCCATATCGGGACCATTGCGCAGAACGTCACGATCGATTCCGGCGCGCAGCTTTCCGCTCCACAGATCCTGCTGGCGGCGACGAATGAGATCGACGTCCAAAGCGGCGCATCCCTCATGGCGAGCGGCTCGGCGCCGTCGCCCTCCAACTACACGCTGAATGGCGACGGTGCCTTCCTGAGCGTGAGCACGAGTCCGGTCGGCATCGTCACCCGAACGAATGCGACGGGCGGTGCCGCTGTCCTCGATCTGGAATCGGGCTCGGAGGTCAGCGCGCCGCAAGGCTCGCTCTACCTCGATGCCGACACCGTGCTGACGAACGGCACGCTGGCATTGAACGGCGGCGACCTTGCAGTGCAGAGTTCGGCGATCAGCCTGGGGAGCCCGCCGTCCGGCACGAATGTTCCCGGCACCGTGCTTTCAGGCGGCGTACTGGATGCATCAGGGCTGCGGAGCCTCTCGCTCGTGAGCGGCACGAGCATCGACATCTATGGTGATGTCACGGTGAGTGCGCAGAATCTCACGCTGGATGGTCCGGGTCTCGCCGCTGGCGATCCCGGGGCGACGGCTATGATGACCGCGAGCGGTACCCTGCAGCTCTCGAACCTGCAGAACGCGCAGCCGACGGCCTCCAGCGCCGCCGGCGGCACGCTGACGTTGAACGCCCAGAACATCGAGTTCGGCTCGTCTGCCGCGACGGATCCCGAGAGCATGCAGATGTCGGGCTTCAGTTCCGTCGCCCTCAACGCGCAGGGCGAGATCTCGGCGAACGCCGACAGTTCCCTGTCCAGCACTACGGGCAATCTGGGCCTCAGTGCGGCCGTCGTGACTACGGCGTCGGACGTGAGCCTCGGCATCTCCTCGGCCGGCATTCTCGCCGTGACGGCCCCTCAGGCTCCGGTGGCCGTGGCTCCCGTCACGAGTCTCGGCGGCTCATTGGATCTCGCCGGGCAATCCGTGACGATTGGCACCAGCATCCAGCTGCCCGCCGGAAGCGTGCAGCTCGTCAGCACCGGCGGCACGAGCGATTCGAACGTGGTGCTTGAGCCAGGCGCGTCCATCGACGTCGCGGGCGTGGCTCAGACTTACGATGGGATTCCCGAGGCTGCGCCAGGCGGATCGGTCTCCATCTACTCCGCGGGCAACGTGCTTTTCTCTCCGGGCAGCGTGATCGACGTGAGCGGCGCACCGGATGGTAATGCGGGCTCGCTCTCCGTCGTAGCGCCCGCCGGCTCCTTCACCGCACTCGGCACCTTGGAGGGCGCAAGCGATGGGGGCCAGGGCGGCTCCTTCAGCGTGGATGCCAATCAATTCGTGGATGGCCAGGGGAATCCGAACTTCCCGCAGTTACTGGAGCAGGTGAATACGTCGGGATTCACCGGCAATCTGTCATTCGAGCTCGGCCAAGGAGATCTCGACGTCGCAAGTGGTACGAGTATCAACGCGAGCGGTGTCGATCTCGTGGCGGACAATGGGAGCGTGAGCGTCGAAGGAACCATCAACGTCTCCGGCACCGTCGGAGGCAATGTACTCCTGGCGGCGTCAAACAACGTGACGTTGTCCGGCGCCATCGATGCCTACGCTACCGGGGCGGGGCAAAGCGGAGGGCAGGTCGAGCTGGAGGCGGGGACATACACGCTGAACAATGCCGGTCAGATGGATTACAGCAACACGGGCCAGCTGCAGTTCACCGGCACGATCAATGTCTCGGGCGGTCCGGCGAACTCGTATGGCAATGCAGGCGCCGGCGGGTTGGTGCTTGCGAGCGTCCCCCAAGATACGGCCGAGGCAATGGCCACCACGGGAGGAATCGGCGTCGTGTGGCAGGGGTCGGTCGTCGGCGCGAGTCAAACGATCCTGGAGCCCGTTCTGCCGCAGCAGACTCAGGTCGCAGGAGTCATATCGGCGACCGACGAGGCGACGGCCTACACCAACGCGAGCACCTGGATGAGCGGCAACGCCCAGGGTCTCCTCGCCGCGCTCGATCTTCCGGCTGACTCCTCGCTCGTCATCGAGCCGGGTATCGAGTTCGACAATCCCACCGGCTCCCTGACTCTCTCCGACGCCTGGAATCTCTTTCCCGACCGATTCAGTTACAACGTCGGCAGCACAGCGGTGACCGTCCCCGGCATCCTCACGCTGCGTGCCGCGGGTGACATCAACATCGATGCCTCGCTGTCGGACGGATTTGCGAGCACGGAGACGTCCGCCGCACTCGAGCCCACCGATTCCTGGTCCTATCAGCTGGTGGCCGGCGCCGATTTCTCCTCCACAAATGTCATGGGTGTGGCGCCACTGCCACCGCCGGGCATCACCGTGGCCAACGCTCCGCAGCCCGGCAATATCACGGTCGGGGCAGGGGATCTCGTGCGCACGGGCACGGGTCTTATCGACGTCGCCGCTTCCGGAAACTTCACCCTCGCGGCGCAATCGTCGGTTCTCTATACGGCCGGCACGTGCGTGGCTGCTGCAGCGGGGAGCTGCACCTCGACGTCATACGATGCGACCACTGGTTACCTCCTTCCCTACGGCGTCACGTCCCTGCCGTACTCCACGGGCGGCGGCAACATCGGCATCGACGCCGAGGGCAACATCGACGGCGCTCCGAGCAATCAATTCGTCACGTCATGGCTGTGGAGGCAGGGTGGTCCCGGTGCCGGGAGCGACAAGGGCGGCGCGGTGGAGTGGGCCGTCAACTTCGCGGACTTTCAGCAGGGTGTCGGGGCGCTCGGCGGGGGTAACGTCTCCGTGACGGCCGGGGGGGACATCACGAGCTTCTCAGCGTCCATCCCCAGTATCGGCGAGCAGATCGGGGGCACGAGCTATGCCGATTCCGACGTTGACGTGGTGGGCGGCGGAGACCTCAACGTGCGTGCCGGTGGCTCGATCTCCGGAGGCACCTATTACGTCGGTCTCGGAACGGGGCAGATCGTCTCGGGGGGCAACGTGAGTGGGGCGACGGCCTCCAGCCTCGGGCCCGTCATCGGCGTCGGGGACGCGCAGGTCGTGGTGCAGGCGACCGGCAACATCGACCTCGGTGGAATCGCAAATCCGACGCTGGTGCCGCAGACCAGCGGCGAATCGGCCCTGTTTGCCTACTGGGACGATTTCTCGACGTACGCGCCCGATTCGTCGGTCAGCCTCATCTCAACGAGTGGAAATGTGACCTTGCAGAACAACATATCCGAGCTCGAGAGTATGTTCACGAGCATCGGCGCCTCGAGCTGGACCAAGGGTCCGCCCGTTTCAACCGTTACCGCGTTCAGCATCCTGCCACCCACCCTCACGGCAGTCGCACTGGACGGCAACGTCACTTTTGGCGGCCTGCTCGGACTGTTCCCCTCCCCACAGGGCAGCCTGGAGCTGCTGGCCCAGGACAACATCACGGCCGCCGCGGCAGGCAGCATCAGTAACGACTTCCTCATCCTGTCCGATGCGGACCCGACACTCCTGCCTTCGATCGATGAGCCTTCCAATGTGGGTTTGTTCGCGTTCAATTACTTGAGTACTCAGGCCGCGCAATTCAGCAGCGCGACGCAGACGACATCGTCCTCGTCGAGCGTCGGCATCGACCCCGACGCGCCGGTTCCGATCCACGAGGGCAGTGAGACGCCCGTGGACATCGTGGCCGCGACAGGAAATATCGATTTTTCGGCTGAGTACGCGAATTCGGCCAAGGCGGGGATCGTCTCGTCGGAGCCCGCCAACGTGGTCGCAGGCGGAAACATAGTCGACCTCGGACTGATCGCCCAGAATCTGAGCGCTGGCGATGTCACGACGGTGGCCGCGGGCGGAAGCATTACTTACCCCTATGCCCGCAGCCCGAACGGCGACCTCGCGGACAACAATGCGGAGATCGCGGTAGACGGCCCGGGTGCGCTGGGCATCACGGCAGGCGGCAGCGTCAACTTGGGGACGTCGACCGGCATCATCGCCCGTGGGAATCTGGTCAACCCCTTTCTGCCGGCCGGCGGCGCGAGCATCAACGTCACCGCGGGCACGGGCGCAGATCCCGCGGACGTGAGCTCGGTCATCAACACCTACATCGACGGCTCGACGACCTACGATGCGGCGCTCGTCGCTTACATCGAGCAGGTCACAGGGCAGGCGAACCTCTCGGCGAGCGCCGCGAAGCAGGCTTTCAATACGCTCTCCCCGCAGCTTCAGGACCTGTTCGTGGACCAGGTGGTGCTCAGCGCGATCAACACGGACGCCACCAAGGCCGTGAGCAGCGGAACGGACGACTACGGCGCCGCATTCGCGGCGCTCACGACGCTGTTTCCGGGCGCGAATCCGGTTCTCGCCGCCGGACAGACCAATCCTTACCAGGGCGACATCGATATGTACTTCAGTCAGATCTACACCCTCGCGGGGGGCAGCATCTCGCTCCTCGCGCCGGGCGGGCAGATCGACGTCGGGCTCTCCACTCCGCCCAGCGCGTTCGACATCTCAAAGGAACCGCAGCAGCTCGGCCTCGTCGCCGAAGGTGCGGGCAATGTGAACGCGCTCGCATACGGCAACATCTCGGTGAACGAGTCGCGTGTGTTCGCGGCCGATGGCGGCAACATCTTCATGTGGTCGACGGAGGGCGACATCGACGCCGGCCGGGGCTCGAAGTCAGCGATCTCCGCGCCTCCACCGACGATCACCATTGGTCCGAATGGACAGCCGATCGTGACCTTCCCTGCGGCGCTCACCGGCAGCGGCATCCAGGCCCTCGCGACGACCCCCGGAGTGGGTCCGGGGACGGTTTCGCTATTCGCGCCCCACGGCGTGGTCAATGCGGATCAGGCCGGCATCGTCGCCGGTAATCTCGTGATCGGCGCGACGGCTGTGCTCGGCGTGAACAACATCTCGGTGAGCGGGACGGCAATTGGCCTGCCGCCTCCGGCGCCCGCGCTCGGTGCAAGCCTCGCCGGCGCATCGACCACGGGCGCCGCGGCGACCGCTGCAGCCGAGCAGAGCGTGGAGGCGTCCGCGCGCGGAAACCAAAGCGAGACGCCTTTGGCCGACGCTGCGCTCAACTTCCTCAACGTGATCGTCACGGGGTTCGGCCAGGAGAGTTGCAAGCCGGACGACGCCCAGTGCATGCAGCGCGAGCAGGCGACGAAATAGGCCGATCGCCTGCGCGAATCTGTCACATTGGAGCGATAGGCTCTCAAGTCCGTCCCTGCTCGGCAGAGGGGTTCATCCATGAAGACGGCTATGTTCGGCTGGCGGGCGCTGCTCGCCGCAAGCTCGCTGCTGTGCGCCACTTCGTTGTGGGCCGCTGACGATGCGCCATCCGCCATCAAGCGTACGCTCGTCGAGCGCTATCCCAGGATCACCATCGTGGATGTCGAGCCCTCGGCCGTGCCGGGCATCTATGAGGTGTTCACCGGAGGCACGATCGTCTACACGGATCGTACGGCCGATCACCTCTTCGTCGGCCGGTTGATCGAGACCCAATCGAACCGCGACCTCTCTGCCGAGCGTCTCGATTTCTACAATGGCATCGATTTTCAAAAGCTCCCGTTCGACCGGGCCATCAAGGTCGTGAAGGGCAACGGGAGCCGCAAGCTCGCAATCTTCGAGGATCCGAATTGCCCGTATTGTCAGAGGCTCGAGAAGGAGCTGAGCACGATGACCGATCTCACGGTCTACGTGTTCCTTTACCCCCTCGAGGAAGTGCACCCCGGCGCCACCGTGCGCGCCCATGCGATCTGGTGCTCTCCAGACCGCTCGGCTGCGTGGACGGATTGGATGGTGAACCGCAAGGCTCCGCTGGGTGGACCTTGCAGCAGCGATCCGATCAGCCGGAACGAGGCGCTCGGGGAGACGTTGCGCATCAACACCACGCCGACGCTGTTCCTTCCGAACGGCCACCGAATTCCCGGCTTGCCATCGCTCGCCGTGCTGCAACAGGTTCTCGATTCCCAGTCGGGAACGGGTACGGGTACGGGCGCAGGGGGTACGACCGGCAAGACGAGCACGCGCGCGGACGCCGACAAGCGGTCACCGGCTGTCATGGCCCGCGGCGCGCAGCGTGGCATCGGTGCTCCTGGCGGCACGTAATACGGGGTGCGATCGGCGCGTCATACGAGCGTCACAGGCCACGCCTAGGATTCCGCACTCCGCGAGTTCTCGCGCAGCGTGAGGAGTGCGCGCCATGTCGCGCTCGAATTCCAGGATGCGGCCGTTGCGCGGGTTCGTCGTGCTCGTCGCCGCGTTGCTCACCGCCTGCGGCGGCGCGCAATCGCGCTATGCCAGCCACATGAGGCGCGGCAAGCAATATCTCACGCAGGGGAACCTGGACAAGGCGCGGCTGGAATTCCGCAACGCGCTGCAGATCGAGCCGAAATCCGCCGATGCGCTGTATTTCAACGGCCAGATCATGGATCGGCTCGGCAACGTTCGATCCGCGTTCGGCCTGTACCAGGCGGCGATTGAGGCGCAGCCCGACCTCGTGTCTGCCATATCGGGCCTCGCGAGCATCTACGTCGTCGGCGGAGTGCCCGACAAGGCGATGGCGCTCCTGAAGCCCGCGCTCGTCAAGCACCCAGACAATGCCGATCTGCTCGTCGTGCGCGCTGCCGCGCGCTTCGCACTGAAAGACCCGAGCGGCGCGCGTGCGGACGCGGAGCGGACCTTGCAGCTCGACCCGGGCAACGAGAAGGCCGTCGGGCTTCTCGCGGGGATCGACCGCGATGCAGGCAACTTTCCGGCGGCGATTTCGCTCGTCACGGACGCCGTGCGGCGCGCGCCGCGTTCGATCGAGCTGCGGCAGGTTCTCGGGAACCTGTACTTCGACGAGAAGAGGCCCGACCAAGGAGAGCGGCAGCTGCGCGAGCTCATCGCGCTGCAGCCCCGCGATCTGCAATATCGGTACGAGCTCGCGCAGAGTCTCGCACGGGGGCATCAGTTGGACGCCGCCCAGCATGTTCTCGAGGACGCCGTGAAGGCGGCTCCCGAAAGCGACGATCCGAAGCTGTCACTGGTGGATTTCCTCTTCGCGCAGCGCTCCGCCGCCGCGGGCGAGAAGGCCTTGGGCGAGTTCATCGCGCGCGCGCCTCACGATTATGATTTGCGCCTGGGTCTCGGCGAAATGTTCCAACGTCAAGGGGCCACAGCGGATGCGGTGCGGGCGTACCAGGAAGTCGTCGAACTCGATGGGAATCACCCGCAGGGCCTCACCGCGCGCGACCGCATAGCGCAGATTGATGCTGCCCGGGGCCACTACGATGCAGCCTTGCAGCTTGTCGCGGCGGTTCTGACGGAGAGCCCGAATGACACCGATGCCCTCGCATTGCGCGGCGACATCAGGGCCGAGCGCAACGACCTCGCAGGAGCCATAGCCGATTTGCGTGCGGTGCTGCACGACCAACCTGATGCCGTGAGCGTGCGCAAGACGCTGGCGCGCGCGTATATCGCCAACGGCCAGCCGGCGCTGGCGGAAGAGACTCTCCGCACGGCGATGGATTCGGCACCGACCGACGTGGGCGTCCGCATCCAGCTCGCGGAGCTCCTCGCGCTGACGCGCCGAGCGGACCAGGCAGTGACATTGCTCGAGGGGACCGTGAGGCTCGCGCCCACCGACCCCGCAGTGCACGAGGCGCTGACTCGCGCCTATCTGGCCAAGGGCGATCTCACGGCGGCTCGCGAAGCCGCCGAGGAACTCGAGGCACTGCGCCCCAAGGCCGCCGTGGGGTATTACATGGCCGGATGGGTGGCGCAAGCGGACAAGCGGCCGGACGACGCGGAGAGAGCGCTCGAGCAAGCGCTCGTTCTACAACCCGGTGCGCTCGACGTCCTCGAGACGCTCACTCGCCTCGAGCTGTCTCGAAATGAGGGGAGCCGGGCCATTGCGCAGGCGCAAGGCGCCGTGGAGCGGGACCCGAAGAATCCGCTGCCATTGAACCTGCTCGGCGAGCTGTACCTCACGACTCGCGATATACCACGTGCCGAACAGGCGTTCCGCCATGCGACCGAGCTCGCTCCGCGTTGGGTCGTGCCCTATCGTAATCTCGCGCTCTCGAGGCTTGCCTCGCACGATACCGCCGGCGCCATCGCGGAATACGAAGCGGGCCTGAAGAACGTTCCCGGAAACGCCCAGCTCACCACCGAACTCGCCGCCTTGTACGAGAGAGCAGGGCGGATCGACGACGCCATCGCGCAGCTCGATGCGCTCTACAAGACCAATCCGCGCCAGGAGATGATCGCGAGCAATCTCGCGATGCTCCTGGTCACGTACCGGACTGACTCGCATAGCCTCGATCGCGCCCGCGACCTCACGGCGTCATTCGCCTCGTCGGACAACGCGAGCCTGCTCGACAGCAGCGGGTGGGTGCGGTTCAAACGCGGAGAATATGCGGAGGCCGTCGAAACACTGGCGCGCGCCGCGCAGCGCGCGCCGGAATCGAAAGAGATCCGCTACCACCTCGCGATGGCGGAGCTACGCGCGGGACAGCGCGATCGCGCGCGCACCGATCTCGAGGATGCGTTGTCGGGCGGTGCCGCACGCTTTGTGGGGGCCGACAACGCGCGCGCCGTGCTCGCCTCGCTCAAGAGTGGCGCCGGCTGATTGCACGGAGCGGCAAGGCGCTCCTCCGAGGAGCGGCCCGTGCATCTCGGCTGTCCATCGCACACGAACGCATCAGGAATCCATCGATGGTGCTCAAGCATCTGCCTATTCTCGCCGTCGTCGTTCTCGCACTGCCGCTCGCGTGGCCGGCATTTGCGGCCCAACCCGAAGAGAAGCAGAGCGTCGAGGAGCTGCGCAACACGGTCGTGAACCTGCTCGAGGCGCTGGTCCAGAAAGGCGTGCTCACGCGCGAGCAGGCGGACGCGATGGTCAAGGCGGCGGAGCAGAAGGCGGCGGCCGACGCAGCGGCCGCGGCTCAGCAGCAGAAGCAGCAGGAGAAGGAGGAGGCGAACGCCGTTCGCGTCCCCTACGTTCCCCAGATCGTCCAGGATCAGATCGCCAAGCAAGTCGAGACCAACGTGGCGCCAATCGTCACCCAGCAGGTGGTCTCCAAGGCCAAATCGGAAGGCTGGGGCATACCGGGCGCGCTGCCGGACTGGGTCAATCAGATCACCTGGGGCGGCGACGTGCGGTTGCGCGGCGAGGCCGACCTGTTTCCGCCCGGAAACGCCCAGGGCGCCTACCTCAATCTCAACGCCGTCAATGCCGCAGGCGGCATTGCGAAGGCGGGAGACGCCGCATTCCTCAATACCGACGTCGACCGCTACTATCCCCTGGTACGTCTCCGTCTCGACATGGACGCCGTCCTGAGTGACGGGTGGAGCGTCGGTGCACGCCTCAGCACAGGTACGCTGGTCAATCCGGACTCCCTCAATCAGGTCGAAGGGCAGTACGGCGGCCGATACACCGCCGATATCGATCTCGCGTTCCTGCGGTGGTCGGGCGTCTCCTCGAGCGGCCGCCAGCACTTCACCTTCATGGGAGGCAAGTTCCCGAATCCTTTCCTGTACAGCGATCTCGTGTGGATGCCCGATGTGACGTTCGAGGGCTTCGCGACGGACTATCGCCTTGGGATCAGCCCCTCGCCGCAGACCCCGCACTACTGGTTCCTGACTCTCGGCGCCATTCCCGAGCAAGACGTTCCGCTGACCGAGGACTTCGGGGCGAGCTCCGGCAACAAATGGCTCTATGCGGGCCAGACGGGTCTCGATTTCCACACGGAAGGCGGCAGCCGGTACCAGCTCGGAGTCGCCTATTACTACTTCAATCACCTGGCTGGCGTGAAGAACTCGTTCGAGAGCGATCTGCAGGATTACACCGCTCCGCCCTACATGCAGAAGGGCAACACGGTGTTCGATATCAGCAACACGGACGATCCCACCGTGAACCTGTACGCGCTCGCGGCCGATTATCACGAGCTCGACTACATGCTCCAGTCGAATATCGCGCTCACCCCCGCATACCAGCTCAACTTCTTCCTCGATTACGTGAAGAACCTGGGCTACAACACCGCGGAGGTGTCCGAGCGCTTCGGAAGCTATGTCGCTCCGCGGATCGTAGGCTATGAGGGAGAGGTGGGCTTCGGCTCGCCGCAGATCGACCGTTTCGGTGCGTGGGACGCATTCGTCGGGTATCGCTACATCCAGCGCGACGCCGTGGTCGATGCGTTCACCGACCAGGACTACCATCTCGGTGGAACCGACGCCAGGGGTTACATCATCGGCGCGGACTTCGGCCTGACTCCGCGCGTCTGGGTGCTGCTCCGCTACATGCCATTCGATGCCATCGACGGCCCTCCGCTCGCCATCGATGTGTGGCAGCTCAATTTGAACGCTCGATTCTGATCGGCCTGGAGATCCCCGGGAGGTTTGCATGCGCTCGCATCGCCGGTTGCTTGGGGTCGCCCCGTTGCTGCTGCTCGCGGTATCCGCTGCAGGCGTCGCGCAGGCGCAGACTGCCCGCTCGGGAGGCGCCGGCAACGCGGAGCTGATGGCGCAGCTGCAGCAGCTCGCCTCGGAGCGAACCAGCCTGCAAGCACAGAACGGCCAGCTGCAGAAGCAAGTGGACGACCTCAAGGGCCAGCTGAAAAAGGCGCAAGATGCGCTCAAGGGAGCACGCCAGGCCGCCGACCAACGCGCGCAGGCTTCCGCGGCCGAGCTCGCGCAGGGGTCGGCGCAGCGCGACGCGCTCGAGCAGCGGCTCAAGCATACGCAGGACCTCGCGCAGCAGCTCGTCGACAGGTTCCGGCAGACGATACAGCAGCTGCGCCAGATCGAGGCCGACCGCACGGAAACCCAGCGAGCCCTTGCAACACGCAATCAAGAGCTGAAGGTGTGCATGGATCGCAACCAAGGGATGTACAAGCTCGATGAGGAGGTCCTCGCCCGCCTGGACAAGGAGTCCCTGTGGTCGCGCCTCGTCGAGTCCGAGCCCTTCACCAAGATCAAGCGCGTGCAGCTGGAGAATCTCGTGGACGACTACAAAGGCCGAGCGGAGGCCGAGCACCTCACCGAGGACAGGCTGAATGCCGCCGTGCGCGCAATGCCGCCTCCACCGCCCGATTCCACGTCTCCTTCGGTTCCCGCGCCTGCGCCGGTCCCGAAGACCTCGCGGGTCGCACCGACGCACTGAGCCCGCGGCTTTCAAGGGGCGCGG
>JASHTA010000270.1 GCA_030040795.1 Gammaproteobacteria bacterium
CAGCTCGAGCCCGTGGTCGCGCGCGAACTGCTCTGCGCCGAGCCCGGCGAGCATGACGTGCTTGCCCTCGTCCATGATCGCGCGCGCCAGGTCGATGGGATGCGCAACGTGCCGCACGGCGGCAACGCCTCCCGCCCGGCGGTCACGCCCGTCCATGATCGCCGCATCGAGCTCCGCGAGCCCCTCGTGATTGAGCGCGGCGCCGAGCCCGGCATTCAGCACACCGGAGCTCTCCATGGCGCGCACGGCACTCTGTACGGCATCGAGGCTCGTGCCGCCCGACGCGAGCACGGCTCGGCCTGCATCGAGCGCGTGGCGCAGCGCGTCTCGAGTCCGTCCAAGCTCGACGTGCGGCAGGTCCCGCGACAGCGCACCGGCTCCGCCGTGGATGGCGAGGGCCCAGGTCACGCCGTTTGCGATGCGAGCCGGCACGCTAGCGCATCCGTGGGATGGGAGGCGCCGCCCGCTGAAAGACCGGCTTGATGGCGAGACTCGATTGAATATGCGCGACGCCCGGAATGCGCGTGAGGATGTCCAGCATGAAGCGCTGATAGCTCGCGAGATCGGCGGCGACGACGCGGAGCAGGTAGTCCCCCTGGCCCGTCATCAAATGGCAGCTCATCACCTCCGGGACGTCAACGATGCGACGCTCGAACACCTTCAGCGTCTCTTCCGTCTGGCGCTCGAGCGTGACGGAGACGAACATGGTGATGCCGACGCCAAGGCGCTGCTCATCGAGGCGCGCGCTGAAGCCCGAGATGAGCCCCTCGTCCTGCAGGCGCCGGATGCGCCGCAGCGTCGGAGTCAGAGACAGGCCGATGGCCTCGGCAAGGTCGCGCCAGCTGATGCGGCCGTCCTTGGCGAGCAGCTGCAGGATCTTCGAATCGAACTTGTCGAGCTCGGGGGTTGTCATGGGGCCGCTTCTCGAAGTTCAGTAGCGCAAACGTACTCTTTCAAAACCCAAACGCGGCCCACTTTGGCCCAAAAGCACTCAAAGAGCCGCGCTATTGTACCTCGCGAAGGCAACGAGGGAGTGCCGAGCTGCAACGTGGACGCTCCCGCCGCAACGAGGAGCCCGACTCATGACGGACACGATGACGCACGCTACCCGGCCATTCCGAGCCGAGCACGTGGGAAGCCTGCTGAGGCCGCCGGCTCTCGCCGCGGCACGCCGTAAATGCCAAGCCGGAGAGATTACCGCGACGCAGCTGCGCGAGGCGGAGGACTCCGCCATTCGCGACGTCGTTCGCATGCAGGAAGACGTGGGATTCGAGGCGGTCACCGACGGCGAATTGCGCCGCGGCTCGTGGCACATGGATTTTCTGTATCGGATCGGCGGGGTCTCTCGCGTCCAGAGCCCCCTTACCGTGCGTTTCCAGAACGAGTGCGGACATATCGAGTTCACGCCGCCCGCGCTGAAGGTCACGGGCCCTCTGCAGCACCAGGAGGCCATCTTCGGCACGGACTTCGCCTTTCTCAAGTCCGTCGCCCGCGCGACGCCCAAGATCACGATCCCTTCGCCCAGCATGCTCCACTATCGCGGCGGCAGAGCCGCGATCGACCGGAACGTCTATCCGGATCTGGCTGAATTCTGGCGCGACCTGAAGGCCGTGTACGCAAGCCAGATCCGCGCGCTCGGAGCGCTCGGCTGCACGTATCTACAGCTCGACGACACGAGTCTCGCGTACCTCAACGATCCGGCCCAGCGCGACCACGTTCGCGCGCTCGGGGGAGATGCGGCGACACAGCACCTCGTGTACATCGACCTCATCAACGGGGCGCTCGCCGGCCGGCCGGCCGGTATGACGGTCTGCGTACACCTGTGCCGTGGAAATTTCCGCTCATCGTGGGTGGCCTGCGGCGGATACGATCACGTCGCCGAGGCCCTGTTCAACGGTCTCGAGGTGGATGGCTTCTTTCTCGAGTACGACGACGAGCGCTCCGGCGGCTTCGAGCCCCTGCGCTTCGTCCCGAAGGGCAAGCGCGTGGTCCTCGGCCTCGTGACCTCCAAGCGTGGCAGCCTCGAGGACAAGGACGACATCAAGCGCCGGATCGATGTCGCCGCGCAATTCATCGACATCGATCAGATCTGTCTCAGCCCGCAATGCGGTTTCGCATCGACAGTCGAAGGCAATACGCTCACGGCGGCGGAGCAGCGCCGCAAGCTCGAGCGGGTGGCCGAGACGGCGCGCGAGGTTTGGAGCTAGGAGCGAGGCGCACGCGACCGGGCAGTGCAACCCAGACGCATGGGGTCCGAGCGGCGCGTCTCAGTGCGCGAGCCCCATCGCGTCCAGGACGAACGCGTAGATGTCCGCCATCTCCGCGATCCGCTTGGAAGTCGGCTCGCCGGCGCCGTGCCCCGCGCGGGTCTCCACTCTGAGCAGGATCGGCCGGTCGTGCGGATCGGCGTACTGCAGGGCGGCCGTGAACTTGAAGCTGTGCGCCGGAAACACGCGATCGTCATGATCGGCGGTCGTGACGAGCGTTGCCGGATAATGGACGCCCGGCTTGGCGTTCTGCACCGGCGAGTACGCGAGCATCGCTCGAAACTCCTCCGGATCGTCGACGGATCCGTACTCGGATTCCCAGCCTTTGCCGACGGTGAAGTCGCGGAAGCGCAGCATGTCCATCACGCCGGCCTGCGGCACGGCCGCGGCGAACAGATCCGGCCGCTGCTCCTCGGCCGCTCCGACCAGCAGGCCGCCGTTGGATGCGCCCCAGATGGCGAGCCTCCGCGTGCTCGTCCACCGATGGGCGATGAGGTACTCGGCCGCGGCGATGAAATCGTCGAAGACGTTTTGCTTGTGCGTCTTCATCCCCGCCCGGTGCCAAGCCTCGCCGTACTCGCCGCCGCCGCGCAGGTTCGCCATGGCGTAGACCCCGCCCATCTGCATCCAGGCAGCCAGCGCGGAAGAAAAGGCGGGCTCGAGCGAGATGTCGAATCCGCCGTAGCCATAGAGCAGCGTGGGATTCGTTCCATCGAGCTTCACTCCCTTGCGGGCGGCGACGAACATCGGCACACGCGTACCGTCCTTGCTCGTGTAGAACACTTGCCGCTCGGTGTAGTCGGCCGGCGTGAATCCCCCGACGAACGGCTGCCGCCACAGCGAGCTCGCTCCGCTTGCGAGGTCCAGCCGATAGATGCTCGGCGGCGTCGTGAAGCTGCTGTAGGAATAATAGGTGACGGCGTCCTGAAGATGGCCCTGAAAGCCGCTCGCCGTACCCATGCCTTCGAGATTCACTTCGCCGAGCAGCCGGCCTCGCGCCGAGTAACGGCGCACCGCGCTGTGAGCATCCTTCAGGTACTGCGCGATCAGCTGCCTGCCGACGAGACTCGCCGCCTCGAGCGTCTCGGCGCTCTGCGGGATCACCGTGCGCCAATGGGAGCGCCCGGGACTGCTCAGGTCTATCGCAATGACGCGATAGCGAGGCGCGTGATCGTCCGTCAGCACGTAAAGCGTCTTGCCGATATTGCCGATGAAGCTGAAAACCGCCGTGGGCCGCTCGATGACCGGCAAGAGCGGCGCATGGGGCGCCGAGAGGTCCTGCACGAGCAGCGTGTTCTCGACCTGATCGCCATGGTTCGCCTCGATGATGAGGTAATGCCCGTCATCGGTCACCTCGCCGTCCACGAACCAGTCGGGATCGTCGCGGCGCATGTACGTGAGGACATCCTCGTTCTGGGGCGTGCCGAGCTGGTGAAAGTACAGCTTCTGATACTCGTTCGCGGCCTTGAGCGCATTGCCCGGTGCGGGAGGTTCATAGCGCGTGTAGTAGAAGCCCGAGTCGTCCTTGCGCCAGCTGCCGCCGCCCGCCTTGGACCAGAGCAGCTGATCGGGCAGATCCTTGCCCGTGGCCACGTCCCGAACGTGCCAGGTCTGCCAATCGGAGCCGGCGTCGGAGAGCGCGTACGCAAACAGCCGCCCGTCGTCGCTGATTGCGGTCTCGCGCAGCGCCACGGTGCCGTCCTGGGAGAGCGTATTGGGATCGAGCAGGACATGCGCCGGCACACCCGGATCGGAGGTCACGAAGATCACGGGCTGATTCTGCAAGCCGTCGTTGTGCGTATAGAACCAGTAGCGTCCGTGCCGCTCCGGGGGACTCCAGCGCTCGAAGTTCCAGAGTCTTGTCAAACGGTCGGCGATGGCCTGCCGGCCCGGTATCGCGGCGAGAAAGCGTCGAGTGATCCGGTCTTCCGCCTGCACCCAGGCCCGCGTCGCGGGGGAGTCGATGTCCTCCATCCAGCGATAGGGATCGGGCACCCTCACGCCGTGATACACGTCGACGTGATCGCCGCGCCTTGCGGGCGGATAGACGATCTCCGGGCCGCGAGACGCAGCGCCGGCCGTGGCGCTCGCGACGCCGACGCCCGCACCGGCAGCAACGCCGACGCCGGCACCAGCAGCACTAGCACCGACAATGACTGCGACAGCGAGCAGGAAGCGGGTCACAGCGCGCGCTCAACCGAGACGGACGCGCGGCTCGGCGCCCCCGCTTCCGCGAGCTTGAACTCGCAGGCTTCCGCGAGCTCGCGCGGAGCGTCCTTCGGCCACGCTCGCCGCGCAAGCCAGAAGACTCCCGCCAGATCCACGATTCCAGCGGCGAGCCGCTCGAGCATCGCATACTTCGAGCGGCCGACCGTGCGCGGGCGGTGGCGCACGGGAACCGAGATCACCCGAGCCCCCTCGCGCAGGAACAGCGCGGGAAGGAAGCGGTGCATGTGATCGAAGCGGGGCACGGAGAGGAACGTGTCGCGTGCGAACAGCTTCAGTCCGCAGCCCGTATCGGGAATGCGATCGCCGAGCAGCCGGCCTCGCACGGCGTTTGCGACGCCCGACTGAATCCGCCGCCAAGTCGTGTCGCGCCGCGCGACCCGGTGTCCGACCACCAAGCGCACCCGCTCATCGCGCGCCGACGTGCGGGCCCGGATCAGCTCCGGGATGTCGCGCGGATCGTTCTGGCAATCGCCGTCGAGCGTGACCACCCACGGAGCGCGCGCCGCGCGCACGCCGGCCCAGATTGCGGCGCTCTGTCCGAGGCGCACCTCGAGCCGCAGCACACGCAGCTCCACGATCGCCGGGCGCAGCCTGAGCGCCTCGGCGAGCGTCTCGTCGGTGCTGCCGTCGTCCACCAGCAGCAGCTCGAAGGTGCCGGCGGGAAGCACGCCGACGATCTCCCGTGCGAGCCGGGTAACGTTTCCCGCCTCGTTGTGCATCGGAACGACGATCGACAGCTCGACTGCCACGGCCCCTCCGCGCGGGCGCTCGATCCGCGGCTATCGTAGCAGCACCGGATGCGGCACAGGCATTGCTGTCGCATTCCCACCCGTCCAGGCGCTACGCTCAGGCACAGGTGTACGGCAGGATCGCGTATGTGTGGGGTATTCGGCGCATTGAGCCTCGACGGTCACCCGCTCGATGCCGCGGAGCGTCTGGAGCGGATGGCGCGGGCCCTGGTGCATCGAGGCCCGGACGGGACGCGGCTCGTCGCGTCATCGAGCTTCGCGCTCGGGACGGCGCGACTGGCGATCATCGATCTCGAGGCTCGCGCGGATCCGCCGCTCGTGAGCGCCGACGGCACGCTCTGGCTCGCGTGCAACGGCGAAGTCTACAACGCCGGAGAGCTGCGCCGGCGCTACGGGCAGTACGCCTACCGCTCGAGCTCCGATCTCGAGCCCCTGCTTCCGCTCCTCGCCGCGCGCGGTGCCGACGGCATCCGTGACATCGATGGCATGTTCGCGCTTGTCGCATGGGATTCGGCGCGAAAGTCGCTGCTGCTCGCTCGCGATCGCGCCGGTGAGAAGCCGCTCTTCTATGTCGAACTCGACCGCGAGCTGTGGTTCGCCTCCGAGATCGCGCCGCTCCTCGAGCTCACGAACGTCAGCCGCGAGATCGATCTCCTCGCCTTGAGCCAATTTCTCGAGCTCGGCTACGTGCTCGAGCCCCGCACATTGTTCGCGGCCGTGCGCCGAGTCGAGGCAGGCACGGCCGTGATCGTGCGCGGCACGCACCGCTCGGTGCACCGCTACTGGGCGCCCTGGCGGATTGCGGCTGCATCGTCCGCACCCGCTGCATGCGATCCCTCGCCGCAGCGTCGTATCACACGGCTGGGCGAGCTGCTCGAGGCTGCGGTGCGCAAGCAGGTCGTCGCCGATGTGCCGGTCGGCACGCTCTCGAGCGGCGGCCTCGATTCCTCGCTCATCACAGTGCTCGCCGCCCGCGCGCTCGGTCCGGAGCGAGTCACGACATTCAGCGCCCGCTTCGCGGCGGCGAGCTATGACGAAGGACCTTGGGCAAGGCGATGCGCCCGCTGGGCCGGCACGCGGCATATCGAGGTGTACTGCGGCGAGCCGGAGCTGCGGGATGCGCTGCGGACGCTCGGCGAGCGCAGCGCCGAGCCCATCGGCGATCCGGCCATTCTGCCGACGCTCCTCGTCGCACGGGCCGCACGCGAGCACGTGCGTGTCGTCCTCTCGGGGGAGGGTGCGGATGAGCTCTTCGGCGGCTATCCCACCTATATCGGACATGCGCTTGCGCCGTGGTATCGGCAGCTGCCGAAATCTCTACGGGGGATACTCGAGCTCCGGCTCGCCCAAGCGCCCCGCTCACACCGGAAAGTGACGCTCGGCTTGCTGCTGCGGCACTTCGTCGCCGCCGCGGAATTGGAGTGGGTCGAGCGCCACCTCTCTTGGTTCGGGGTCGGGCTGTCCCGCTCGCTGGTCGGGCTGTCCCGCTCGCCGGGCGCGCTGTCCGGCCGGCCGGGCCCGCCATTCGGGCGGCCGAGCGCGCCGTTCGGTCCGCCGAGCCCGGACCTGCGTCGCGAGTGGCTGTTGCCGCTGCTCGCGGAATACCGCGATCGAGAGCCGCCGGGCGGCGCGATGCTGCTCGATTACTGCACGGCGCTCAAGGAGAGGCTCCTCGTCAAGAGCGACCGGGCGACGATGCTCAACTCGATCGAGGCGCGAGCGCCTTTCCTCGACTGGCGGCTCACGGCATTCGCGCTCGGGCTGCCGGACCGCGACAAGCTGCGCGGGCTCACGACCAAATGGATCCTCAAGCAGGCGGCGAAGCCTCTGCTTCCTCGAGCGCTCATCACCCGTCGCAAGCGCGGCCTGAGCGTGCCTGTCGCGGCGCTGATCAACGGTGCGTTGCGTGAAGAGGTGGACCACTGGCTCGACCCGCGCACGTTGCATACACACGATCTGCTCGACGCCGCAGAGGTGCGCCGGCAGCTCGCGGAACACCGCGCGGGGCGCGCCAACCACGCGCGCACGCTCTGGCCTGCCATCGTGCTGCAGTATTGGGCAGAACGCTGGCGCCCTGTCATGACGGACCGGATCGCGCCGAGCGCCGCTGATGAGGGTCACGCGAGCGCGCGGCGGCTCGCGGCGGGCGCTCAACGATAAAGCGGGGCCAGCTGGGACTTGGGGCCGGCGGCCCGCGACGCGAAAGTCGGCAGTGCCGATAATGCGCGGGCGAGCTCGTCGCCCCGCCAGGTGCCACCGGCGTAACACGCACGGTCGAGCTCTCGGAGCAATCTCTCGATGTCCGGCTGGCCGATCTGTCTCGCCAAGCCGTGGAGTCCGGCAGGTGCCGATGCGGGTCGCTCCGCATCGACCCACGCGAGTAGGTGCCGCCGGGTGGCGCGGGGATCGCTCTCGCGGCAGGCTTTGAGAAAAGCCGCGCGCGCCTGGGATGCGCCGACCGACGGAGTCGTTGGCGGCTGGGGCGGGGGTGGCCGGGGCCGCCTGCTCCTCACCGAGGTGTACCAGCCGCCGAGCGTCGCGATCCACACGAGGCCGAGAGCGAGGCTTCCCCACAGCCACGGATCGCCGTGGTTGACACGGTCCGGCGTTGCGATGGCACTGCTCGCGGGCGCCGAGCGGCGAGCGGCTGCGGCCGCTGCCGCTCCCTCGCTCGGCAAGATCACGATCGTTCTCGCCGGCACCGTGACTTGCTGCGGGGCATCGTCTGTCGTGTTCCACCAGCGAACCTGCAGCGCAGGCAGAGTGAAGCGGCCCGGCTCATCGGCGATCAGCGCGATGCTTTGCTCACGGCGTCCGATGAGCGTGTCGTCCTGAGACGAGGTATCGAGCTTCGGCTCGTCCGGATAGGCCTTGAGCCCGGGTGGCAAAGCGACGAGCGTCGAGAGGTCGGGCAGCTGCTCGGCCGTCAAGCCATCGGCCTGTACCGTCAGATCGAGCGTGAATGCATCGCCGACATGCGCCTGCAGCGCGGGGCGCCACTGGCTGGTCAGCATCACCTGGCGGGCCGGCATCCAGTAGCTGCTGACTGCGCCCGTGGGACGGGGCCGCACGGCGAGCGCGATGGGATCACCGTGCAGCTGAATCGGCCGCACCGAGAGCATCGCGCCGTAACCATAGGGAGAAGTGGACGGGCCGCCCGGACCATAGAACAGATCGGGCC
>JASHTA010000271.1 GCA_030040795.1 Gammaproteobacteria bacterium
AGCGCCCGCCCGGCGTCGACGAGCGTGAATTCCTCCGGCCAGAGCGCCGGCGCGGATCCGCGCGCGCTCGTCGCGAGCAAGATCTCCGGGGCCAAGCCGGAGGATGTGCACGCGACGCCCATTCCGGGACTGTACGAGATCATGCGCGGCACCGATGCCGCCTACGTCTCCGCGGACGGCCGTTACGCGATCGCCGGCGACCTCTACGACCTGCGCACGAACGTCGATCTCACCGATACCCAGCGCCGCGAGATGCGGCTCAAGCTCCTCGCGCAGATCCCGGAGTCGCAGATGGTGATCTTCGGCGCGCGCAGCTCGCCGCATACCGTCACGGTCTTCACGGACGTGGACTGTGCGTACTGCCGCAAGCTGCATAGCCAGATCGCCGAGTACAACCGTCTCGGTATCCGCGTACGGTATATCTTTTATCCCCGTACGGGTCCCAACACGGAGTCCTGGACCAAGGCCGAGCAGGTCTGGTGCGCGCCCAATCGCAACGAGGCGCTGACGCGCGCCAAGCTGGGCGAGACGCTGCACGACAAGGTATGCGCCAACACTCCGGTCGCCCGCGAGTACGAGCTGGGCGAGGAATTCGGTCTGGAGGGAACGCCCGCCATCGTCCTGAGCAACGGCGACATGCTGCCCGGCTACATGTCCCCCACCGATCTTGCGCAGGAGCTGCGCTCGATCCCTAACTAGGTCTCCAGCAGCCCGAGCTTGCCGGGCTTGCCTTCCCACTCCTTGGCGTCGGCCGGAGGCTCCTTCTTTTCCGCGATGACCGGCCATTTCTTGGCGAGCTCGGCGTTGAGCGCCTTGAAGGACTCCTGGCCCGCCGGCAGCTCCTCCTCCGAGAAGATCGCCTCGACGGGGCACTCAGGCTCGCAGAGCGTGCAATCGATGCATTCGTCGGGATCGATGACGAGGAAGTTCGGGCCCTCGTGAAAGCAGTCGACCGGACACACCTCCACGCAGTCCATGTACTTGCACTTGATGCAGTTCTCTGTCACGACGAAAGTCATAGCGATCCCCGGGCCGGAATCCGCCTATTCTGCCATGCGCCCGCCGCAGAGCGCGAGGCGCGACGATCACTCGGCTGCGCCGGGGAAGCGGCGCGTAAGCTCGGTGAAGTGATAGGGCTCGCTTCCGGCCACGCGGTCCTCGAGATAGCGGCGCAGCGTGAACTCGGTGCTCGGAAACGCGATGTCGCTCCACGGGATGTCCGCCGGATCGACAAGCTCGACCTCGAGGCTCTCGGGGCCTACGCCGAACTCGTGGTCCCGCAGGCGGGCGCGAAAGAACACGTGCACCTGGTGGGCCGGGAGCACATGCACGATCGACAGGAGCGAGCCGATCTCCACGGAGGCGAGCGCCTCCTCGCGCGATTCGCGCGCGGCGGCCTGCTGCAGCGTCTCGCCGTTCTCCATGAATCCCGCGGGCACCGTCCAGTACCCGAGGCGCGGTTCGATACCGCGCTTGCACAACAGAATCCGTCCGTCGATCTCCGGGACACATCCCACGACGAGCCGCGGATTCTCGTAGTGAACGGCACCGCACCGGTCGCAGATGTAGCGCGGCAAATGGTCGCCGTGAGGGGTGCGGAGGGAGACGCGTCCGCCGCAGTCGGCGCAGAAGTTCATGTCGCCATTGGACAGGTTCGCCGAGCTCAAGTCCAGCATCGCGGCCCACCCGCCTCACGGTGCAGCCTCGGAGCGGACGCTTGCGAGTGGTGGACGGGGTAAGCTGTGGGGAGCCGGTGCGGCATATCGTCCGATGCATCCTCGAGGAGAGCGACCATGGCCTTCGATCTCGTTGAAATCTCTCGGCGCATCCGTGCCCTCGGCACGGAGATCTCCCCCGAGGCCATCGAGGGCACCGCTGCTCTCTACGCTCCATTTCACGAGCGCGAGCCCTATCGAGACGTCCGCGTTACGAGGGATGCCGCCTATGGTGCGAACGAGCGACATCGGCTCGACGTGTTCGAGCCGAGCAGCGCCCGCGGAACGCGGCCGGCGCCCGTGTTGATGTTCGTGCACGGGGGCGGCTTCGTTCGCGGTGACAGGCGGACGGCGGGAACCCCTTACAACGACAACGTCGCGCTCTGGGCCGTCCGCCACGGCCTCGTCGGCGTCAATATCACCCACCGCCTCGCGCCGCAGTTTCCGTGGCCGGCCGGGGCCGAGGACGTTGCGTCGGCGGTTGCCTGGGTACACAAGAGCATCGGTGCGCATGGCGGCGATCCGCGGCGCATCTTTCTCATGGGAACCTCGGCGGGAGCAGTGCATGCGGCTTCGTATGTCGCGCACCGACAGTTTCATGGCGCGGAGGGTTGCGGCCTCGCCGGGGCCATCTTGCTGTCCGGCATGTACGATCTCGCCGCTGCGCCGCGCAGCCCGATGCACACCGCTTATCTCGGGAACGACGACGAGCAGTATCGCCGCGCATCCACGCTCCCGGGCTTACTCGCCACGCCCGTGCCACTGCTGTTCGTGCTGACGGAGATGGACCCTGCAGAGTTTCAGCGCCAGACTCTGAGCCTGCTCAACGGCTGGTTCGCGAGCCACGGACGGTGGCCGAATCTCGTTCACATGCTGGGACACAATCATCTGAGCTCGACGATGCACCTCAACACGCCGGACGGATTCCTCGGCGAGAGAATCCTCGACCTCGTCGATCGCGCGGCGCCGGCCTGATCTGCGTCGTCCGCCCGAGCGGCATCGAGCGCCGGACTCGCGGCGCCCGAGCCGCTCGCGCCGCGATCAACTCGCCGGCGAGATCGTGCTCACCTCATCGTAGGACTTGCGCGACCGCTCCTGCTTGAGCAGCCAACGATGCAGGCGGCCGGTCAGGTCGATCAGGTACTGCAGCAGGCCCACCCTGCGCACGAAATGAGAGGCGAACTCGTAGTCGATCTGCAACGGAACCCAGTATTCGCTCTGCCACTCGCGGAAGCAGGCCGCGAGCTGCCGCTCCTGCTCCGGGCGCACCGCGAGCAAGGCGCAATCGCAGGCGGCACGGATCTCCACGTGATCGCTCGGACTGAATCTGAAACTGTGCCGGCTGCGAATATGACGCAGCCAGCCGTCTACGAACTCGAACTGCTGAGGTGTGGTGCGCAGCGCGCTCATCATGGGGGTGACATCGAGGTACGGCATGGTGTTCCTCCGTGGCGACAGTGTGCTTCCCGCCTGCCAAGCGCCGCGGCTCGAGCGCACCGGCCCCGCGGGCGAGTAGAGCGTGAAAGCCGCTACTGCCCGGAAAGTTCCTGGTCCATGCGGTCGATGGTTGAGGTGGAGTCCGATGCCGGAGTAGCGGCCGAGCGCCGAGGCACGGCGCTTGGTGCCCGAGGTCGGAGTCGAACCGACACGCTTTTTAGGGCGGCGGATTTTGAGTCCGCTGCGTCTACCAATTCCGCCACTCGGGCGCGGAGATTACAGTATAGGCGAATCGTGCCGCGGCTCGTGAGCGGCTGCGACCTCCCGAGCGGCTGGCGCATCTTAGTGTGTCATGGGTAGGCTTGTCGAAATCCGTGTGGCGGATCAGCTGATCGCAAGCGCGCGGAGCGGCGATGAGGCTGCCCGGTCCCGCCTCTATGGCGAGCTCGCGCCCGCAACCTACGGGCTGATCCGGCGGCTGGTCGGAACGCGGGCCATCGCCGAGGACCTGTTTCAGGAGACGCTGATGACGGTGTTCGAGCGGCTCGACACGTTCCGCGGCGAGGCGCCGCTTGGCGCCTGGGTGCGGCAGATCGCGGTATCCCGCTGCCTCATGTACCTGCGCTCGCCGTGGCATCGGGCGCGCCTCGGCTTGGGAGCTCGCGAGGACGAGGAGCCCGTCGCGCTCCGTGCTTCGGCCGCGCCCTCGAGCGACAGTCTCGATGTGGAGCGGGCGCTCGCGACGCTGTCGCCCACGGCGCGAGCCGTCGTCTGGCTCTTCGAGGTCGAGGGTTACTCGCACCAGGAGATCGCTCGGGCGTTCGGCCGCACGACCAGTTTTTCCAAGTCCCAGCTCGCCCGCGCCCACAGGCGCTTGCGCGAGTGGCTCGAACCGAGCGGTGAGCGACAGCCATGTACCCCGGTGTAGGTCAACCCCCCGAAGGCGAGCGGGATCTCGCCGGCGATGCCATCGGCCAGCGGCTGCGGGAGCTGCCAAGCGAGCTCGCGCCGCCTTTCGGCTGGGACGAGCTGCGGAGGCGCACCGCGGGCGCGAGGCCCGGCGCAGCTCGACATCGCCCGATCGCGATTGCCGCCTGCGCGGCGGCGCTCGCTCTGGCCGCGGTCGTCGCGAGCCGTTTCAACTTCAATCGGAGCGGGCCGGAGGCCGAGCACGCTCCGTCTCGTCCCGACACGGCACAGCTCGCGCGGCCGAGCGAGCGAGTCGTGCGGCCGAGCGACCGAGCGGTTGCCGTGACGGGGTCCGATGCGCTCCTCGCGCAAGCGAGTACCGCCGAGCGCTGGCTTGCGAGCGAGCCGGATGCCGGGCCGATCGTGCGAGTGAGCACTCGTCTTGCCGTCACCCATCTCGAGGATAGCATCGCGTCGATGGACGACTTGCTCAATCTCGAGCGGCTGCAGCATGCGCGCGCGTCGCGCCTGCGCGCGCTGCAGCTTCGGCGCGCGCAGCTGGTCGATTCACTGGCGCAGGTCCGGTATGCCGAGATCCTGTCCGACGAGGTGCCTTGAGGAGCATGGCGAGGAGCATGGCAATGAAACGAGCGTCTATGGCGGAAGCCGCGAGAGTGACGGTCTGGACCGCCACGTTATGTCTGGCGACGTTGCTCGGTACGGCGCTGTACGTCTCGGCCAGCTACGCGGCCGGCACGGAGTATCACACTCAGGATGACCAGACGACGCAGATATCGGGACAGGCGTCGGGGCAGACGACGCCCGCGGACGCCGATGTGGAAGCTCAGCTTGCAAAGGCCCGCGAGCAGCTGGACCAGGCTGCGCGCCGGGTAGCGGAGCTTTCCGCGCAGCTCGGAGTGGCGAATGAGCGCTTCGTGGTCACGCGCGGTTTCGGGCGCGGTGTCGTCGGCTTGCAGCTCGATCCGGCGAGTAGCTCGGACGGCGCTCGTGTTCTGGAGGTGAGCCCGGGCGGTCCGGCAGCAGACGGGGGTGTCCGCGTTGGCGACATCATCGTTGCCGTGAACGGTGCATCGATCTCGGGCCGCGACACGGCTCGCCAAGTCGTCGAGCACATGAGGGATCTTCCACCGAATGCCCCGGTCGAGCTTCGAGTGATGCGCGGCGGTAAGGCGCAGCAGCTCGAGCTGACGACGCGGCCCGCGTTCGCGGTGGCGTTCGCCTCATCGCTCGCGGGCGAAGGGGGACCGACCATCGCCGGCGTGGCGCCCGCGCCGCCTGCGCTGCCTGCGTCGCCCGCGTCCGGAGCCGTAGTGGCCGTTCCGCCGTTTGCGAACCTGCCGTATTTCCAGGCGCTCACCGCGGAGACGGCCGGCATGGAGCTCACCACGCTCACGCCGGCGCTCGGCAAGTACTTCGGCACGGAGGACGGAGTGCTCGTGATCCGGGCTCCGGCCGACGATGCGTTCCGGCTGCAGGACGGCGATGTGATTCTCTCGATCGACGGCCGCAAGCCTCGCAACGGGACGCATGCGACGCGAATCCTGAGCTCATACCAGCCCGGCGAGCGGATCACGCTGCGGATCATGAGGCAGAAGAAGCCGATGAGTCTCGCGATCACTCTGCCGGACACGCAGGCGAGGAGCGCGCCGCGATAACATCGCGCGGTGCAGCGACACGACTTTGCCTATGACCTGCCCGCCGAGCTGATTGCCCAAGAGCCCCTCGCGGAGCGCTCCGCGAGCCGTTTGCTGGTGCTCGAGCCCGGCACCCGCGACTCAGGCCGGGATGCCTTCGTGCGGGACCTCCCGCGGCTGCTCTCACCGGGGGATCTCCTCGTCTTCAACGACACCAAGGTCGTTGCGGCGCGGCTGTGCGGCACCAAGCCGACGGGGGGCCGCGTCGAGGTGTTCCTCGAGCGTCCGCTCGAGGCCGATCGAGCTCTCGTGCAGCTCAGGGCGAGCAAGCCAGTCCGCCCGGGGCTCGCGATCGACACGGCGGGGGGGACCGTACGGGTGCTGGAACCGCACGGAGATCTCTGGAGCGTTCAGCTGCCGCAGCCGGCGCTGACCTTCTTCGAGCGCTGGGGGGAGGTGCCCTTGCCCCCCTACATTCGCCGTCCGCCGAGCGCGAGCGACCGGGAGCGATACCAGAGCCTCTTCGCTCGCGCCGAAGGGGCGGTCGCCGCGCCCACGGCGAGCCTGCATTTCGACTTGCCGCTCGTCGAGGCGCTCGAGAGGCGCGGCATCGAGCGCGCTTTCGTCACGCTGCACGTCGGCGCGGGCACCTTTCAGCCGATCCGGACGCCGGACGTGAGCGCGCATGTCATGCACGCCGAAAGGGCCACCGTGAGCGAGGAGTGCTGCGAGGCCATTGCACGTGCGCGGGCTCGCAGGGGCCGGGTGGTGGCGGTTGGCACGACAGTCGTTCGCGCGCTCGAGTCCGCTGCGCTGGGATCCGCGCCGCAGGAGCCTGGGGCGCACGAGCCTGCAGCGCCGGACTCGCCGCGGCCCTGGTCCGGCGACACCCGGCTCTTCATCACGCCGGGCTTCAACTTCCGCGTGACCGAGGGCCTCATCACGAACTTTCACCTTCCGGAGTCGACCCTGCTCATGCTGGTGTGCGCGCTCGCCGGGCGGGATCGGGTCCTCGCGGCCTACGCGCATGCGGTACGCTCGCGCTACCGCTTCTTCAGTTATGGTGATGCGATGCTCATCGCCCCTCCCCGCGGCCCGTCGATGCAGGCCGCCGCGCGCGTGCACGCGAATGCAACCGCGATTTGAGGTCCTCGCGCGGTGCGGTGCGGCGCGCTGGGGCCGGCTCACTACGGCGCACGGCGTGATCGAGACGCCCGCCTTCATGCCCGTCGGCACCTACGGGACGGTCAAGGCGATGACGCCCGAGGAGCTCGAAGGGCTCGGCGCGGAGGTCGTCCTCGGCAATACATTTCATTTGATGCTGCGCCCGGGGCCGGACATCGTCGCGGCGCACGGCGGGCTGCACGGCTTCATGCACTGGCGCCGCCCAATCCTCACCGATTCCGGCGGGTTCCAGGTGTTCAGCCTCAAGAGCCTGCGCAAGATCACGGAAGAGGGGGTGCGCTTCCGCTCGCCGATCGATGGAGGAGAGGTGTGGCTCGCGCCGGAGGATTCCGTGCGGGTGCAGCTCGCGCTGCGCTCGGATATCGCCATGGCGCTCGACGACTGTACGCCGTATCCCGCGACGGAGAGCGAAGCCCGGGAATCGATGGAGCGCTCCATGCGATGGGCAGCCCGCAGCCACGCCCACTATTACGCTCAGGAGCCCCCTGGCGGGCTCTTCGGGATCGTTCAGGGCGGGACGCATCGGGCGCTGCGTCTCGCCTCGCTCGAGTCTCTTCTGCAGCTCGACTGGCCGGGGCTCGCCGTTGGCGGGCTTGCGGTCGGCGAGCCCGAGGAGGAGCGCTTGAGGGTGCTCGAGGAGCTTGTCCCGCACATGCCTGCAGACCGGCCGCGCTACCTGATGGGGGTGGGATTCCCACGGGACCTCGTCCAAGGCGTGCTGCACGGGATCGATCTGTTCGACTGCGTGATCCCGACCCGGCATGCGCGCAACGGGCACCTGTTCGTCCCGGGCGGCGTCATCAACATCCGCAATGGCGCTTACGCGCGCGATCTGCAGCCCATCGACCCGGGCTGCGCCTGCTACACCTGCCGCCATTACACCCGCGCCTACCTGCGGCACCTGGACCGCTGTCGCGAGATCCTCGGCAGCCGCCTGGCGACGATCCACAACCTGCACTTCTACCTGAGCTTGATGCGGGCCGTGCGCGCGAGCCTCGCGGACGGCACCTTCCAGGCGTTCGCGGCAGCCTTCCAGGCGCCGAGCGGGGCTATCGCGGACCCTGTGGCATAATGCCGCCCCTTCGCTTTGCCAGGTCTCGCCCCCAGCTTGAGGGGCGGCGGCCCTCAAGGCGAGCTGGCCGCCGTCGATTGGATATGTCATGAACGCACTGATTCCTTCAGCCTGGGCTCAGGCGGGCGCCGCGTCCGCGTCTGGCCAGCTCGCGCCCCTCCTGATGATCGTGGTGTTCATCGGGATCTTCTACTTCCTGCTCATTCGCCCGCAGCAGAAGAAGGCCAAGGATCATCAGTCCATGATCTCGAA
>JASHTA010000272.1 GCA_030040795.1 Gammaproteobacteria bacterium
ATCGGGCTCGTCTACCTCGTCACGAGGTCGATGCGCCGGCCTGTCGTGACGGGCCGCGAGGCCATGATCGGCGCAACGGCCGAGGTGTTCGAGGACTTCGCCGAGCGCGGCCGCGTGCGCTTCGGCGGAGAGCTGTGGAACGCGTGCAGCAGCAAACCGGTGCGCACGGGCCAGCACGTGCGGATCGTGCGCGTGGAAGGGCTCCTGCTCTGGGTCGAGCCAATCTGAGTCCTGGGAGACACTGATGCCAGCCTTCGCCATCGTCGTCGTGGTCATCATCGCGGCGGTTCTTTTCACTTCGCTGCGCGTGCTGAAGGAGTACGAGCGCGGCGTGATGTTCAACCTCGGACGGTTCGGCGGGATCAAGGGTCCGGGAGTGATCTTCGTCTGGCCGATCGTGCAGCAGATGACCAAGGTCGATCTGCGCGTCATCGTGCTTCAGGTGCCGAAACAGGACGTGATCCTGCGCGACAACGTCTCGGTCAAGGTGAGCGCGGTGGTCTACTTCCGCATCGTGGACCCCGAGAAGGCCATCATCCAGGTTGCCAATCCCTACGAGGCGACGAGCCAGCTCGCGCAGACGACGCTCCGCTCGATCCTCGGGCAGCACGAGACGGATGAGATGCTCGCGCAGCGCGAGAAGCTGAGCGCCAACATCCAGACCATCCTCGACCAAAGCACGGATGCCTGGGGCATCAAGGTGGCGAACGTCGAGATCAAGGACGTGGATCTGGATGAGACGATGATTCGCGCCATGGCGCGGCAGGCGGAAGCCGAGCGCGCCCGGCGCGCGAAGATCATCAACGCCGAGGGCGAGAAGCAGGCCGCGGAGACTCTCGTGACGGCGGCCCTGGAGCTGTCCAAGGACCCGCGGGCTCTGCAGCTGCGTTACCTGCAGACGCTCCTCGACATCGCGACGGAGAAGAGCACCATCATCGCGTTCCCGCTGCCGCTCGATCTGATCGCACCCTTGCTTCAGCGGGCAGGGAAGGCGCCGTAGCCGGCGGCAGCCTCGCGTATGCTCGCCACGCCGTCCTCGCGCTGGATCCTGGCCGCCGCCGGGCTGCTGCTCGCGGCCGCGACGGCTCTCGGCGCACTCGGTGCGCACGCGTTGCCGGCTCGCTTGCCGCCGGACCGGCTCCGCGTCTTCGACACGGCCGTGCGCTACCACTTCTACCACGCGCTCGGACTGCTCGCGGTCGGCCTCGCGGCGCGCGCCATGGATTCGCCGCTCGTGCGCTGGGCGGCTGCGCTCCTCGTTGCAGGGATCGTGCTGTTCTCCGGGAGTCTTTATGCGCTTTGCTTCGGAGCGCCGCGGGGCATCGGCGTGGTGACGCCCGTCGGCGGTATCCTGCTCATCGCCGCCTGGGTCCTCTTCGCCGCCAGCGTCTTGCGCAGCGGCTGATCCAGGCTCCGAACCGATGCAGCACCTGTTCTCAACGCAGGGCGATCTCGGCAGCTGGCTGCGGCCGGATAGCTTCACCGGCGCGCTCGGCTATTTCGTGCTGGCCTGCGCGTTCGCCGCGTTCCTCTCGCGGGCGCTGCGGATCGCGGTTCAAACCGCAGTCGGCCATGGCCACGTCGACCGCACCGCCGCGAATTTCCTGCGGCAGCTCGGCGTGCTCGTGATCTGGGTGTTCGTCCTCACGCTCTACGCGCATCTGATCCCGCCGCTGCGCGCGCTCGGCACGGCGATGCTCACCGGCGCGAGCGTGGCCTCGATCGTGATCGGCCTCGCCGCCCAGAGCACGCTCGGCAATCTCGTCGCCGGCATCTCGATCCTCATCTATCGGCCGTTCCGGCTGGGCGACGTGCTGCAAATCGCCGCGCCCACCGGAACGGAGATCGGCACGGTGGAGACCCTGTCGCTCGGCTACACCATCCTCGGCACCCAGGACGGGCGGCGCGTCATCGTGCCGAACAGCCTCGCCATCAGCCAAGTCGCGCTGAACCTCAACGCCTACACACGGGATGCCGCGCCCGCTCTCAACTTCTGGGTGGCGCGGGCAGATGTGATCCGCGCCCGCGAAGTGGCGCTCGAATTCGCGCGCACGGTCGGCGCCGAGCGCTCGGGCTGCTTCGTCGCGAAGTCGGATACGGGCGGGGTGCAGCTGTCGCTGTCGTTGCGGCCGGTGCCGGCGGCGCTGCGTTCGGCCCCAGCCGCCGCGCAGCCGGGCACGCCAGTCTCTCCGAGTTTCCCGGAGCAGCTGGCCAGTGCGCTGCAGAGCCACGGCATCGCGACCCCGCCGGGGAAGGACCAGCCGGCTCTCGCGACGAGCTGAGAGCACATGGAGCGTACGCCGCCGCACAGCGGGCGCTCGGGACTGTACGGCGGGCGCTCCGGGTTGCAGAACGGGCGCTCGGGCCTGCCCATCGACGAAGCGCTCCCCGCACTGCGCGCCGCGCTCACCGCCCAACGCAACGTGGTACTGCAGGCACCTCCGGGCGCGGGTAAAAGCACCGTCGTTCCGCTCATCCTGCTCGCGGAGCCGTGGGCACAGGGCAAGAAGCTGCTGATGCTGGAGCCTCGGCGGCTCGCGGCGCGTGCGGTGGCGCAACGCATGGCTGCGACGCTGGGCGAGCCTGTCGGCCGAACGGTCGGCTACCGGATGCGCTTCGATACCCGCGTGTCGCGCGACACGCGCATCGAGGTGGTGACCGAGGGGGTGCTCACTCGGATGCTCCAGACCGATCCCGCGCTCGAGGGCACGGGAATCGTGGTATTCGACGAGTTTCACGAGCGAAGTCTGCAGGCGGATCTCGGGCTCGCCCTCGTGCTCGATGCGCAGGCGACCGTCGCTCCCGAGCTCAGGCTGCTCGTGATGTCGGCGACTCTCGATGCGCAGACCGTTGCGGAATGGCTCGACAGCGCACCTCCCGTCACGGCCCTGGGGCGCTCTTTTCCGGTGGAGACGCGATTCGTCGGACGGGGCGCACCGGCGCTGCCCGGCTCAGGGGCTTACGCCTCGCGCACGGAATCGCTGGAACGCCTCGCTGCCGAGGTTGTTCAGCGCGCCTTGCGCGAGGAGCACGGCGGGGTGCTCGTGTTTCTTCCGGGCGCCCCGGAGATTCGCCGCGTGCAATCGCTGCTTTCAGGCGCTGGCCTGGAGCCCGCGGTCCGCGTGCTGCCTCTATACGGCGATCTCGCCGCGAGCGCGCAGGATGCGGCCCTCGCGCCCGACCCGCCGGGCTCTCGCAAGGTCATTCTCGCGACCAACATCGCGGAGACGAGCTTGACGGTCGAAGGCATACGCGTCGTCGTCGATTCCGGCCTCGCGCGGCGCTCCGTGTTCGATCCCGTGACGGGCATGAGTGCTCTCACGACGCACCGCATCTCGCGGGCTTCCGCGGATCAGCGGCAGGGCCGCGCCGGCCGGCTCGAGCCCGGGGTGTGCTATCGGATCTGGAGCGCGGAGGCCCATCGAGCGCTCGCGCCCTACTCGCCGCCCGAGATTCTCGAGACCGATCTCGCCTCTCTCGCGCTCGAGCTCGCGGCCTGGGGAGTGCACGACGCGGGGGAGCTTCGCTGGCTCGATCCGCCGCCTCCGGCGATGCTGTCCAGCGCGCGCGATCTGTTGCTGCGCCTCGATGCGCTCGATCGCAAGGGCCGCATCACCGCTCACGGCCGGGAGATGGCCGGGCTTGCCGTGCATCCCCGTCTCGCCCACATGCTGCTCAAGGCTCGCGAGCTCGGCCAGATCGAGATCGCCGCGCAGCTCGCCGCCGTTCTGTCCGAGCGCGACGTGCGGCGTCGCGGGCGGGAATCGCGCGATGCGGATATCCGGTCTCGCCTCGAGCTGCTTGGCGATGCGGTAGACCCCGCGCTCGGCGATGCATTTGCCGTACAACGAGCGCGGAAGACGGCGCGTACCCTGGCGCGACAGCTCGGAGCGAGCGGAGAGCCGGCGCGAGTCAGTGCGGAGGAGGCGGATCACGCCGGGATACTGCTCGCATTCGCCTACCCCGATCGCATCGGCTTGCGCCGGTCCGCAGCCGAAGGCGAGTACGTTCTCGCCAACGGGCGCGGCGCATTTTTCGCCGAGGCGCAAAGCCTCGCGCGCCAGGACCTCATCGTCGCCGTGGACCTCGACGACCGCGAGCGCAATGCGCGCATCCATCTGGCCGCGCCGCTCGATCGCTCCGAGCTCGAGCGGCACTTTGCGGAACGGCTCGAGATGGTGCAATCGATCGAATGGAGCGACCGCGAGCAGGCGGTCGTCGCGAGCCGGATGACCAGGCTCGATGCAATCGTTCTTGCCGAGAAGCCGCTGCGGGAGATTCCGCAAGAGGCCGCTCGGGCAGCCCTGCTCGAGGGTGTGCGCCGCATGGGACTGCAGTGCCTGCCCTGGAGCCGCGAGGCACGCAATCTTCAGGCTCGCATGGAGCTCGTGCGGGGGCTGCAAGGCTCGAGCCCCGACCCGAGCGCTCGACCCGATGCGAGCGATCGCCGCGACCCGAGCGATCGCCGCAACGTGGATCGACGCGAGTGGCCTCAGGTGAGCGACTCGGCCCTTCTCGCCACGCTCGACAGCTGGCTGTCTCCTTGGCTCGATGGCATCACGCGGCGGGAGCACCTCGCGCGTGTGCCGCTCGTCGATGCGCTGCAAGGGCTCCTCTCGTGGGAGCAGCGGCGGCAGCTCGACAGACTTGCGCCCACGCGTCTACAGGTGCCGAGCGGCTCGCAGATCCTGATCGACTACCTCGATGAGAGCGCTCCGGCCGTGTCGGTGCGGCTGCATGAAGTGTTCGGGCTCACGGAGACCCCCCGGATCGGCGGTGGGATACCGGTGACTTTCAAACTGCTGTCGCCGGCGCAGCGACCGGTGCAAATCACTCGAGATCTCGCGAGCTTCTGGCGTGGCGCCTACGCCGAGGTCCGCAAGGACCTGCGCGGCCGGTATCCCAAGCACTACTGGCCGGAGAATCCGCTCGAGGCCGAGCCGACGCGCCGCGCGCGGCCGCGGACATGACGAACGCAAGCCGCCACTCCGGCGGCTCGAGCGTCCCGATGATTCTCGAGGGATGCCGGCAGGCATAGGTCGCGGGAGGCCTCAAAGCATCTCCAGAGGCTGCGGCCGCCGGGGTTTCGGAAAGAGGCGATCGAGCTCGCGCAGCTGAGCCGGGCTCAAAGCGTGATCGAGGGCGCCGAGGTTCTCCTTCAGCCGCTCGCGATTGCCCGACTTGGGGATGGCGATGACATCATCGTGCGCGAGGAGCCAGGCGAGCGCGGCCTGGGCCGGCGACATTCCGTCCCGGCGCGCGAGCGCGATCAACTCACGGTGTTGCGCGAGTCGGCCCTGCTCGAGAGGCGAATAGGCCATCACAGGAATGTGACGCTCGCCGAGCCACGGCATGAGGGCCGATTCGGCGCTGCGCCGTGTGAGGTTGTAGAGCACTTGGTCCGTCGCGACCGCTCTGGCGCCCGGGAGCTCCCACAGCTCCTGCATGTCCGCGAGGTCGAAGTTGCTGACCCCGAAGTAACGGATCTTGCCCTGCTGCTGCAGCGTGAGGAAGGCCTCGAGCGTCTCGGCGAGCGGCACATCGCCGCGCCAGTGAAGGAGGTAAAGGTCGATCCGGTCGGTCCTGAGCCGCTGCAGGCTTCGCTCGCAGGCGCTCCCGGTGCCCTCCCGCGTGGCGTTGTGCGGGTACACCTTGCTTACGAGGAACACTTCGTCGCGCCGGCCCGCGATGGCTTCTCCGACGAGCGCCTCCGTCTTGCCATCGCCATACATCTCCGCCGTGTCGACCAGGGTGACTCCGAGCTCGATCGCCAGGCGCAGCGTCGCGATCTCCTCCGCCCGCGCAGCCCGGCGCTCGCCCATGCGCCACGTGCCGATGCCGAGAGCAGGCACACGCTCGCCGGATGACAGAGTGACGCTTCTCATGTTTCTCGAGGTGCGCATTTTCTGTGCCGAGATCGTCCTCCTCATGTATCGTGGCAACGGGCCACACCCCCTCGTCACACGAATGCCACGGCAGGGCGCAAGTCTTGCATCTCTCTCGGATGCGAAGGCCACGCAAGGGCGCTGGCCGCGCTGGCGAAGGATGCTCCGATGGACTGCCCGCTCACTGCGCCCACTGTAGAGATTACGCCGAGACGTCTCGAAGAGCTCATGCGTTGGCACGGAACGGACGAGAGTCATCTCCCGCCTGCCCACACGCTGCAGAACCTGTCGCGGGATACGGTCGCAGCGCTCATCGAGCTGTGGCGATCCCGCGAGCGCATCGAGCAGCTTCGCAGGGAGATGGGTCGGGCGTTCTGGGCAGAGGATCTGAGCGAGCTGCACGCCGTCCTGCTCCGCGCGCTCGGGCCACCGCCCGAGGGACCGCCGGATGGGCCGATCGGCGATCCGGCGGCTCCCCTTCAGAACCGGTCTCGCAACGGGGTCGCTACTTGGACGCCTTGAAGTCCTTATCGCGGAGATTGAACAAGCGCTTCTTGTCCTCGTCCGACATGGGCTGAGTGAAATTCATGAGGTCCTTGCCCACGTCCGCGCCCCGCTTGACCGCCGGGCGCGCGCCGACGGCCTCGAACCAGCGCTTGACGTTCGGAAAGTCGTTGAGGTCCTGACCCTGCCAGTCGTGACGGACGACCCAGGGCCACGCCGCGATGTCGGCGATCGAGTAATCGCCGGCGAGGTACTCGTGCTTGCCGAGCTGCGTATCCATGACTTTGTAAAGTCGTGCCACCTCGGTGCGGAAGCGATGCATGGCGTACTCGATCTGCTGCGGCGCGTAGCGCAGGAAATGGTGCGCCTGGCCCGCCATGGGACCGAGGCCTCCAACCTGCCAGTAAACCCAGGCGAGCGTGTGGTACTTCCCTTGCGCGTCCTTCGGCAGGAGCTTGCCGGCTTTCTCCGCGAGGTACTGCAGGATGGCGCCCGACTCGAACAGCGAGAGCGGTCCGCCCGCTGCGTCGTGATCGATGATCGCCGGCATCTTGTTGTTCGGGCTGATGGCGAGGAATTCGGGCTTGAACTGATCGCCCTTGTTGATGTTCACCGGAATGACGTTGTACTTCATTCCGCATTCCTCGAGCATGATGGTGATCTTCTTGCCGTTGCCGGTCGGCCAGAAATAAACGTCGATCACGGTGGGCCTCCTGGTGCCGCGGGGTCGGAATCGGGCAACATTGCACGGGGAATGTTGCCCGATTCCCATGCCCCGGCACCAGTGCGGGCGCGGAGCTGCGGATGGATAGAATTCTCGAGCCTGAGATCATGGATGACCGCGAGGCGGCGGCGGCGTACGCCCGCGCGGACTTCTCGGACTCCAATCAGCTGTACGTGGATCGTGTCGTTGCGCGCTCCGGCGAGCATCTCTCGAGCGTCGTGGACCTCGGTTGCGGGCCCGCGGACGTGACCATGAGGCTGGCCCGCGCGGTGCCTCGCGCCCGCATCACGGCGGTCGATGGCTCCGAGGAGATGCTGACCCTGGCGCACCGGGCGATCGGGGCTGCGCGTCTCGCAGAGCGCATCACGCTCCATCTTGGGCGGCTGCCCGCCCTTGCCCTGCCGGAGCACTCTTTCGACGCCGTGCTTTGCAAGGACATGTTGCATCACCTGCCGGACCCCCGGACACTCTGGAGCGAGGCGCTGCGCCTCGGGCGGCCGGGTGCGGTCGTTCATGTGATGGACCTCGTGCGTCCGGGCTCTCCGCTCGAGGCACGCGAGATCGTGGAGCGCGTCTCGAGCCGCGAGCATCCGCTCCTCAAAGAGGACTTCTACAACTCGCTCTGCGCGGCGTTCACGGTCGAGGAAGTGCGGGCGCAGCTGCGCGCTGCCGGCCTGACCTTTGCCGTGGAGCCGCTGAGCGATCGGCACATGGCGATCGAGGGTGTGCTGCCCTAGCCGGCCGCTGCGATGCGCGAGCCGCCGCCGGCGCACGCCCGGCCGAGCGACCGGCTCACTCGATCACTGGACGCGAATGACGATCTTGCCGAAGAAGTCGCCGGACTCCATGAGCGCGAAGGCGGCCTTCGCATCGCTGTACGGGAAGACTCGCGAAACGATCGGCTTGACCCCGTGCTTCTGGATGAAGGCGTTCATCGCCTCGAAGTCCGCGCGCGAGCCCACGTAGATCCCGGAGACGGTCGCGTTCGACAACATCAGCGCCATCGCCGGCACGTCGCCCCCGAAGCCGCCGAGTCCGCCGATCAGGGCGATGTGTCCTCCTGAGCCGAGGCTTGCGATCGCATGGGGCAGGGAGTCCTTGCCGCCGACCTCGAGCACCTCCTGCACGCCAGCGCCGCCGGTGAGCTCGCGAACCGGTTTCTCCCAGTCCGGCACCTTCTTGTAGTTGATCGTGCCGAATGCGCCGAGCTCTCTCGCCTCCTTCAGCTTCGAATCCTGCGAGCTCGTGATGATCACTCTGGCGCCCGCCGCCAGCGCGAATTTCAGTCCGAACGACGATACCCCGCCCGTGCCCTCGAGCAGGACGGTATCGCCCTTCTGCAGATGTCCGCGCGTGAAAAGGCCGTTCCAGGCCGTGACGCCGGCGCAAGGCAAGGTTGCGCCCTCCTCATATGTCAGATTCGACGGAAGCGCGACGAGTCCTTGCTCGCTGATCGTGACGTACTGCGTGAGCATGCCGTCGATCTGGCCGCCGAGAGCCGAGCCGAGGACATCGGGTCCCGGACGGCCGCCCAGCCACTTCTGGAAAAAGATGGCGGCGACGC
>JASHTA010000273.1 GCA_030040795.1 Gammaproteobacteria bacterium
CAACGTCGACGCCGCGTAAGCGGCTCAGAGGCCCGGAAGAGCGGATCCTTCCTCGGACGTGCCGCCGCGCGCGCGCGGCGCGGCGTCCATCAAGGTGCGGAAGATCTCATCCTGCACGGCGCGCCAGCGCTGAAAGTTCTTTTGCGCGACGACCGCCACCGCATCCTGCGGATCGGCGCCCACGACGACCTTCGCGCGCTCGCGCATCTCGCGCTGCTGGTGCGCGAAGAGCTTCATGCTCTGCTCGAGGTAGCAGCCGACTACTCCCTGCATCGCGCCGCCGCCGTAGGAGCGGATGATCTGCGATAGAAAGTCGCGGCTCATCAAAGGATCGCCGCCGTGCTCCTGCTCGGCGATGACCTGAAGCAGGATGCTGTTCGTGATGTCCTGCTGGCTCTTCTTGTCCATCACGACGAAGTCGACCCGATCCACCACGAGCTTGCGCACATCCCCGAGGGTGATGTAGCGGCTCTCGACCGTATCGTAAAGCCGTCGATTCGGATACTTCTTGATGGTTCTCGGATCGCTCATTGCAAGCCCCCGTCGTTATGCTTTGTGAGTCCCGCCGGCGCCGGTCCGCCGGGACTCTCTCCCTCTCCCCCCGCATATACCTTAGTACAACCCGGGGGAGGGACCCAAATCAGATTGGATGTGCGGGAACCGTCCGGATCCGGCTCAATTGCCGGACGCTCCAGTGCTCGACGGCCCAGCCGAGCAGGCTCGACGGGGGCTCGCGGGTGAGCTCGCCGGGAGGGTCCTGGCACAGCAGCTTCAGGGCTCTAACGAGCCCTGCGCTGGCGTCGAGCGGGTCGGCCGGCACCGAATGCCTCGATTTGGCGAGCTTGTCGCCGTTCGGCTCCACCACGACGGGCAGATGAGCATATTCGGGGGTGCGAAGCCCGAGCGCCTGCGACAGAGCGATCTGCCAGGCCGTGCTCGAGAGCAAGTCGGCGCCCCGGACCACGCTCGTCACGGCCTGCGCGGCGTCGTCGACAACCACGGCGAGCTGGTACGCATGCGCGCCGTCGCGACGCCGGATGACCATATCGCCCAGCTCCCGTAATGCAAACAAGCACGGTCCCTGGACACGATCCTCGAAGCAAACGGTCGCCCCGTCGTCCACGCGGAATCGCAAGGCGGTCGGACCGGGCCGGGTGGGACCCTTGCGGCACGTGCCGGGATAGGGGGCCGTGCCAAGGGCCGTCTCGGGCGGTACGGCATCCGGCCCGGCCGTCAAGGCCGGGCGCTCGTCCTGGCCGGCCCGCTCGCGGCGGGAGCAGCTGCACGGATACGTGAGTCCTCGCGATTCGAGCGTCGCGAGCGCCCCGGCGTAAAGCTCCGTGCGCCGGCTCTGATACTCGACCTCTCCGTCCCACCACAGACCGAAGGCCTCCAGGGTGCGCAGGATGTCGGCCGCAGCGCCGGGCACGACGCGGGGTGCGTCGAGGTCCTCCATTCTGACGAGCCAACGCCCTCCGCGGTGGCGTGCGTCGAGAAAGCTCCCGACGGCTGCGGTCAGGGAGCCCAGATGCAGTCTCCCGGTGGGCGAGGGCGCGAAGCGGCCGGTGTGGCGCTCCTGCGGCGCGGGGTGCCCGGCGCTCGAGGCGCGGGGCGCGGAATCAACGGTAGCGGTCGTCGCGGTCGCCGTACTGCCGCTCGCGCCGCTCGCGCCGCTCCTGAGCCTCGATGCTCAAGGTTGCAACGGGACGCGCCTCGAGACGCTTGATCCCGATCTCCTCCCCGGTCTCGAGACAGTAACCGTAGGTGCCGTCCTCGATGCGCTTCAGCGCCTCGTCGATCTTGCGGATGAGTTTGCGCTCGCGATCGCGCGTCCGCAGCTCGAGGCTGAACTCCTCCTCCTGCGTCGCGCGGTCGTTGGGGTCGGGAAAGTTGGCCGCCTCGTCCTTCATGTGCGTGACGGTGCGGTCCACTTCCTCCATGAGATCGCGCTTCCAATTGAGCAGGATCTGACGGAAGTGCTCCGTCTGCTCCTTGCTCATGTACTGCTCGCCCCGCTTGACGATGTAGGGTTTGACGTTGCGGGGACCGGCGAGGAGGCTGCCGGGCTCCGCAGCCTCGGCATCCTCGCCATCGACGCTCGCCGCGGGCGGCATCCGCGTTGAGGCCGGAGAAAGTTTTGTGGGCGCCGGCGCGGCAGGACGGCCTGCGGCGGGGCGGCCCGCAGCGGGTGTCGTCGCCGCCTCGGGAGCCGTGCGCGCGAGATTCGAGGTCTCGCTCGCGTGCGAGACTACCGGAGCGAGAGGCGCAGGCGATGCAGGCTTGCGGGGGAGCGGCGCCTTGGTGCGCGGGTGCGTCAGAACTTTCGCGCGCTCCTGCGGCTTGCGCGCCGCGGCCTTGCGGGCGGGCGGACGGCTTGCGGCTTTCTTGCCCTTGCCGGGCTTCGGCGCGGGTTTCTTGGCCGGCATCAGTCACTCCTAAAAGCACGGGCCTTCGCAGGACGCGCGATTATACCGGCGCACCCGGGACTGTACAGAGCCTGTTGGAGGGCCCCTTTTTCAGGGCAGGTGGACCGGGGATCCGGGCTCCCAGCCGGGCTGCCGCCGCTCGACGACGATGGTGGTCGCGATGCCGCCCCGGACGTTGAATCGGGCCGTCAGTCTGAGGAAGCGCGGGGAGAGCGCTGCGCCGAGGTCGGAGGCGATCTCGTTGCTCACGGCTTCGTGGAACGCTCCGCGGTCGCGGAACGACCACAGGTACAGCTTCAGGGACTTGAGCTCGACGCACAGGCGGTCGGGGACGTATTCGAGCTCGAGAACCGCAAAATCCGGCTGGCCGGTCCTCGGGCACAGGCAGGTGAACTCCGGCAGCGACAGGCGGATCGTGTAGTCCCGATCGGGCGCCGGGTTGGCGAAGGTCTCGAAGCTCTTCTCGGGCGTGGCCATACTACAAAGGCGGGCGGCAAAGGATTAATTTATCATTGCATCGGGGTCTCAACTACGCGGGTCGGTGTTTACACGATGCGGCTCACCAAGATCAAGCTCGCCGGCTTCAAATCCTTCGTCGATCCCACCACAGTCAGCTTCCCCGGAAATCTCACGGGCATCGTCGGCCCGAACGGCTGCGGCAAGTCGAACGTCATCGACGCCGTGCGCTGGGTCATGGGCGAGCTGTCCGCGCGCTATCTGCGCGGGGACTCGATGGCCGACATCGTCTTCAACGGATCGAGCGGCAGAAAGCCCGTCGGCTCCGCCTCGGTGGAGCTGGTCTTCGACAACGGCGACGGCAAGATCGCCGGCCCGTACGCGAGCTACAGCGAAGTGTCCCTGCGCCGGCTCGTCTCGCGCGACGGCACCTCCGCGTATTTCATCAACGGCGCGCGCTGCCGGCGCAAGGACATCACGCAGCTGTTCCTCGGCACCGGACTCGGCTCGCGCAGCTACGCCATCATCGAGCAAGGCACGATCTCGCGCGTCATCGAGGCGAAGCCCGAGGACATGCGGGCGCTGCTCGAGGAGGCGGCGGGCATCTCCCGCTACAAGGAGCGGCGCCGGGAGACCGAGTCGCGCGTCGCGGAGACCCGCGAGAACCTCGAGCGGCTCCAGGACGTGCGCGACGAGGTGGAGAAGCAGATCCGCCACCTGCAGCGCCAGGCCGCGGCGGCCCGGCGCTACCAGGCGCTGAAGGAGGAGGAGCGCCGCATCGGCGCCGAGCTGCTCGCGCTGAAGCTGCGCGAGCTGGCGAGCGGCGCGCAGATCCACGACGGCGCCACCCGGGAGCGGGATCTGGCAATGCAGGCCGCCCTGGCCGAGCAGCGCTCGGCCGAAGCCGCGCTGGAGAAGCAGCGCGCGCTCGAGGCGGAGCGGAGCGAGCGCGTCTCCGAGGCTCAGGGCCGTTACTACCAGGTCGGAGCCGACATCAGCAGAACCGAGCAGACGCTTCAGCACACGCGCGAGCTGCGCGAACGGCAGCGCAGCGATCTTGCGCAGGCGCGAACGACGCTCGCGGAGCTCGCGGGGCACATCGATCGCGACGAGCGCCAGCTTGCGGAGCTGCGTCTCGAGGTCGAGCGGCTGGCTCCCCAGCTCGCCGAGTCCCAGGGCGGGGAGCGGGAGGCCGGGGAGGCCCTGGCCCGCGCGGAGCAGGAGCTCGCGGAGTGGCAGCGGCGTTGGGAGCAGTTCACGGGCGCGCTCGGCGCGGCGAACCAAACGACCGAAGTCGAGCGCGCGCGCATCGAGCAGCTCGACCGCGAGCGCTATCGGCTCACCGCCCGCGCGGATCGCCTCGCCGTCGAGCGTGAGCAGCTCGCGTCGCAGGAGGCGAGCGGGCAGCTTGCCGAGCTTGCGGGCGGCGAGTCCGACGCGCGTGCGCACGGCGAGCAGCTCGCGCACGCGCTGTCGGCGTCGCTCGCGAGCGTGCAGACGCTGCGGGCCGAGCAGCTCGATGCCGAGTCGCGGCTCGAGTCCGCCCGCGCCGATCGCGAGCGTGTCCGCGGCGAGGTCGTCTCGCTCGAGGCGCTGCAGAAGGCGGCACTCACTCACCATGCCGGCCGTGCGGCGGAATGGCTCGGCGAGAGCAACCTCGCCGGCCGCCCGAGGGTGGCCGAGACGCTCGAGGTGCAGGAGGGCTGGGAGCGGGCCGTCGAGACGGCGCTCGGCGATTATCTCGAGGCGGTCTGTGTCGAGCGTCTCGATGAGCTGACCGCCGCGCTCGAGGGTCTCTCGAGCGGCCGCGTCGTGCTGATCGAGTATTCCACCGCCGGGGCTGAGGCTGCGGCGGACTCTCTTGCGGCCAAGATCGTTCGGGGGCCGCAGGCGGTGCGGCAGCAGCTCGCGGAAGTGCTCGCAGGGGAGTCCCTCGCCGAGGCGCTGCGCCGGCGCCCGAGCCTTCGCCCCGGGCAGTCGATCATCGTCCGCGGGGGAGAGTGGGTCGGGAGAGACTGGATTCGGATCAATCGCGGGCAGGATCAGCGCGCCGGCATCATCGAGCGCGAGCAGCGCCTGAAGAGCCTGCGCACGGACTTCGACGATCGCGAGCGCCGTGTTCGAAACGCCGAGGCTCAACTGGCGGCGGCTCGGGAGTCGCTCGCCGAAGCCGAGCGCCATCGCGATCGATTGCAATCGCAGATCCAGGACGCGCATCGCGACCATGCGGACGTGCTCGGCCGGCTCGAGGCCCTGCGGGCTCGCTCGCAGGAGTCCACGTTGCACCTCGAGCGGCTGGACCAGGAGGCGGCCGAGACGGCGCGCGAAATCGGCGCCGCCGAGGAGAACCTCGCGCGGGCGCGCCTGTCGCTCGATCGGGGTCTTGCCCAGCTCGCGGATCTCGATGCCGAGCGGCCCGAGCTCGACGCCGAGCGCGAGGAGCGGCGCGACGCCGTGGCGAGGGCGCGCGCGCGCGCGCAAGCGGCCCAGCTTGCCGCGCGCGATCTGCTCATCCGGGCGGAGTCCCGCCGCTCGAGCGAGAGCTCGATGTCGGTGACGCTTGCGCGGGCGCTCGAGCAGCGCTCGCAGCTGCTCGAGCGCTGCGACGAGCTTCACCGCGAGGTCGCCCGCGGCGATGCGCCCATTCAGGAGATCGAAAGCCGCTTGAGCGAGCTTCTGGCGCAGCGGCTCACGGTCGAAGGCGAGCTTGCCGCGGAGCGCCGGGCGCTCGAGGAAGCCGACAGCGCGCTGCGCGCGCTCGACGAGCGGCGCATGGGCGCAGAGCAGCTCGTGCTGCAGGCGCGGGAGGCGATGGAGCAGGCGCGGCTCGCCGCCCAGGAGACGCGCGTTCGCCGCGAGGCGATTGCCGAGCAATTTGCCGCGACCGGCTTCGATCTTACGGAGCTCCAGCAGGGCTTGCCCGCCGACGCCGATCAGCCGCGATGGGAGGAGCGCCTCGCGGAGGCGCGAGCGGGCGTCGAGCGGATCGGGCAGGTGAATCTGGCGGCCATCGAGGAGCTGAAGGAGCAAACCGAGCGCAAGGAGTACCTCGACCGGCAGTTCACCGACCTCACGGATGCGCTCGCGACGCTCGAGGAGGCGATGCGCCGGATCGACAAGGAGACGCGCGCCCGCTTCGAGGATACGTTCGAGCGCATCAACGCCGGACTGAAGGAGAAATTTCCGCGCCTCTTCGGCGGGGGCCATGCTTACCTCGAGCTCGTGGGCGAGGATGTGCTCACGGCCGGCGTCGCCGTCATGGCGCGCCCCCCGGGCAAGCGCAACAGCACGATCCATCTGCTCTCCGGCGGCGAGAAGGCGCTCACGGCCGTTGCGCTCGTCTTCGCGATCTTCGAGCTGAACCCCGCGCCGTTCTGCCTGCTCGACGAGGTGGACGCGCCGCTCGACGAGTACAATATCGGCCGTTTCTGCGACATCGTGCGGGACATGTCCTCGCGCATCCAGTTCATCTTCATCACTCACAACAAGGCGGCCTTCGAGCTGGCGACGCAGCTCATCGGCGTCACGATGAGCGAGCCGGGAGTCTCGCGCCTCGTTTCCGTGGACGTCGAAGAGGCCATACGGCTCGCCGCCGTTTGACCGGCCACGGACATGCCGGATCTTCGCTGGACCCTGCTCATCATCGGCGTGCTGTTCATTGCCGGGCTTGCCTGGTGGGAGTTGCGCCGGCCACGCCAGGCAAGGAGCGAAGATCCCGGGCGATCCTCGGAGAGCGAGGCGCCGCCGCGGCCTTCGCCGCCCGAGCCCCAGCGCGAGCCGACGCTCACGCTGCCGGACATCCGGGCACGCGATCCGCTACTCGAGCTTCCCATGATCGAGGTGGTGGACGACTCGGCGATCAGCCTGCGCGCGGATGCGCGCGATGACGACATCGACCTGCTCGACGGCGAGGCCGTCGAGGCGATCGTACCCGCGCCGAGCGAGCCTCGATCGTTTCCCGAGCCGCTGCTCGACGAGACGGGTACGCCCCTCGCTCCCCCTCAGGATCCCATCGTCGATTGGCCGGAGGAGCAGGTTCGCAGAATCGTCGCGCTGAGGCTCGTTGCCCTGAGCGATCGCTTCGCCGGCCATGCCGTGCGCCAGGCGCTCGCCGCGGAGGGCTTCGTGCTCGGCAAGCTCGCTATCTTCCATCGCGCCGGGCCGGACGGTCGCGCAGTCGTGAGCGCCGCGAACCTGTCCAAGCCCGGCACGTTCGATCGCGAGTCGATCGACGCGCAGCGCTTCGGCGGCCTGAGCCTCTTTGCCGTCCTGCCCGGTCCGCTGCCCCCGGTCCGCGCCTTCGACGAGCTTCTGGCCTGCGCCCGCAATCTGAGCAATCGCCTGCAGGGGCAGCTGCAGGATGAGCGGGGCGAGACGCTCACACCTTTGCGCGCGGCCGAGATGCGCGAGGTGCTCGAGGCTCGGGCCGGGCATGAGAGCTGAGGCGGAGCGCATCGCGGAGCTGCGCAGCGAGATCGCGCGCCACAATCACCTCTACTACGATCTCGACCGGCCGGCCATCTCGGACGCAGAGTATGACGAGCTCATGCAGGAGCTGCGCACGCTCGAGCGGGCGCATCCGGAGCTCGTCTCTCCCGATTCCCCGACACAGCGGGTCGGCTCCCCGCCGGCCGGAAAATTCGCGAAGATCCGCCATTCGGTGCCGATGCTCTCGCTCGCGAACGCGCTCACCGGCGACGATGTGATCGCCTTCGTCGAGCGCGTTCGCCGGTTTCTCGGGCTCGAGAGCGGCGCGCGGATCGACTTCACCGCCGAACCGAAGATAGACGGCCTGTCGCTCTCCTTGCGTTACGAGCAGGGCACGCTGGTGCGGGGCGCGACGCGCGGCGACGGCACGGAGGGCGAGGATGTCACGGCAAACGTCAAGGTCGTGGCAGGTATCCCCCACTCGCTGAAGGGCCGGGACATTCCCGAGGTCTGCGAGGTGCGCGGCGAGGTCTACATGACCAAGGCGGCGTTCCTCGCGCTCAACGAGCAGCAGGGGGCGGCCGGCAAGACCGTGTTCGCCAATCCGCGCAACTCCGCCGCCGGATCCTTGCGCCAGCTCGATCCGGCCGTGACGGCTTCGCGGCCGCTCAAATTCTTCGCCTACGCGTGGGGGGAGATGAGCGTCCTGCGGGCGCGAACGCAATGGGCGATGCTCGGCTGGTTCGCGCAGCACGGCCTCGAGACCAATCCGCTCGCACGGCTGTGCCACTCGGTCGAGGAGCTGCTCGAGTTCCACCACGAGATCGAGCTCGTGCGCGCGACGCTCGACTACGACATCGACGGTGTGGTGTACAAGGTCGATCGGCTCGACTGGCAGGAGCGGCTCGGTTTCGTCTCGCGCGACCCGCGCTGGGCCGTTGCGCACAAGTTCCCCGCGCAGAGAGCCACGACCGTGGTGAACGCCATCGAGATTCAGGTCGGCCGCACCGGCGCCCTGACACCGGTCGCGAAGCTCGCGCCGGTGGGTGTCGGTGGAGTGGTCGTCTCGAACGTGTCGTTGCACAACGAGGATGTCATCCGCAAGCTCGACGTGCGTGTCGGCGATACCGTGACGGTCCAGCGCGCGGGCGATGTCATCCCGCAAGTGCTGGGCGTCGTGCGCGAGAGACGGCCGCGCGATGCGCAACCGTACGTTTTTCCGCAGACCTGTCCGTGTCCGCTCGCGACCGCGGTGGTTCGCGATCGCACGGCGGCGGGAGAGGTGGGCGCCCGGGCTCGCTGCTCGGGCGAGCTCGCCTGTCCCTACCAGCGCATCGAGCATCTACGGCACTTCGTCTCGCGCCGTGCCTTCGATATCGAGGGGCTCGGCGAGAAGCAGATCACCCTGTTTTTCGAGAAGGGCTGGATCCAGGAGCCGGCCGACGTCTTTACGCTCGCGGCGCGCAACGACACGATCAAGCTCGAAGAGCAGGAGGGCTTCGGCGAGGTGTCCGTGCGCAAGCTCTTCGCCGCCATCGAGGCTCGACGCACCGTCTCGCTCGAGCGATTCGTGTACGCGCTCGGCATCCACCACGTCGGGGAGACGACCGGCCGCGCTCTTGCCAGGGGCTACGGCAGCTGGCGCGCCTTGCGCGAGGCGTGCTCGAGGCTCGCGGCCGGCGATGCCGAGGCGCGCCAGGAGCTGGATGCGATGGACCAGATCGGCGAGACCGTGATCGACAGCCTCGCCGCCTACTTCGCCGATCGGCACAACGTCGAGCGGATCGAGCGTCTCACGCAGCAGGTGCGCATTCGCGACGCCGAGCAGCCCGCTCGCATCTCGCCGATCGCGGGCAAGACGCTCGTGTTCACCGGCCATCTCGAGCGCCTCACGCGGGAGGAAGCGAAGGCGCTCGCCGAACGGCTCGGGGCGACGGTGAGCGGCAGTGTGTCGCGCAAGACGGACTGGGTGGTCGCGGGTGCGGAGGCCGGATCGAAGCTCCGCAAAGCGGCGGAGCTCGGTGTGCAGGTGATGGATGAGGCCCAGTTCCTGGCGCTCATCGGCGCACAGCGCGGCGAGGGGGAGGGCGGCGAAGGGGGGCGCGGCGCTCGAGACGCTGCCGAGCCGGACGATGAGGACCGCAGCGGCGAATAGCCGCCCGCCGCCCCATCGCCCGTCCGGTCCGGGGGGCGGTGCGTCAGAGCTTGTTCTTCTGGATCTTCGCGTTCTTCTCGAGGCCGTCGACGTAAGTCGTGAATTCCCTTGATTCGAGGACTTGCACGAGACGCTGCTGAACGCTGTCGTAGGTCGGTGGGCTGAGCGGCCGCGTCTCCACCAGCTGGATGACGTGCCAGCCGTACTGCGTGTGTACGGGCTTCTGGGTGAACTCGCCGGGCTTCAGCGCCGCGACCGCATCCGCGAACGGCTTCACCATGTTGGTCGTCGTGAACCAGCCGATGTCGCCGCCGTTCGACTTGGAGCTGTCCATCGACTCTTGCTTGGCGAGATCCTCGAATTTCGCGCCGTGATTGAGCTGGTCGATGATCCGGTCCGCAAACTGCTCCGTCGCGACGAGGATGTGGCGCGCGTGATATTCCACGCGCGGCATGTTGTCCACCTCCGTCTCGTACTCCGCCCGCAGCTGCTGATCGGTGGGCTTGCGGTCCTTCAGATACTGGTTGGAGACGGCCTGCTCGAGGATGTTGAGCCGCGAGAGTGCGATCAGGTTCACCGTATCCGGATCCCGGGTGAGCCCGTCCTTCTCGGCTTGCTCGGCGACGATCTGTGCGCGCACGAGGCTGTCGAGCGCGTTCTGGCGCTGATCGGCCGTGAGGTCGGACGGACTGTGGCCTCCGCTCGCGCGCATCACGTAGAAGTCGTAGAAGTCACGACTGATCGGTACGCCGTCGACCACGGCGACCGGAGTCGAATCGCTCGCCGGGGTCCCACTCGCGCTTCCGGAGGCCCCTTTCGGCTGGCAGGCGGCCAGCGCCACGGCGGTGGTGACGGATATCAGTAGAAAACCGAGCTTGTTCATTTGGAGTAGACCCTTGAGACTAGTAGTAATTATATATCAAATGCTTACTAAATTGTCATGAGGTCAATTCTTCGGCCGTTCGGGCCTCGATGGCGAGAGCGTGAACACCCGCGCCGAGCAGGGGCTCGACCGCTTGATAGACCATGCGGTGCCGGGCCACCCTGGATAGACCTCGAAATCGCTCGGACACCACTCGCACCCGAAAGTGCCCGCCCTCGCGCGCTCCCGGGTGGCCCGCATGCCGGGCACTGTCGTCCTCGACGAGAAGCTGCGCCGGAGCGAGCTGCCGCTCGAGGGCGGCGCGAAGGCGCTGGGCGGTGTCGGACATGGCGGCACGTGCCTCAGCCCGCCTCGGCGGACGAGTCCTTGGCGGCCGGCTCGCCGGGAGCCGGCTCGATGCGCCGGACCAGCCACACGACCTGCACGCCGACGAAAACCATCGTCGCGAGGGTGAGGCCGAAGACGTTGAAATTGACCCAGAATCGCTCGCTCGCGCGCATCACGACGAGAAGATTGGCCGCTCCGACCGCGGCGGAGAACACGACCCAGATCCAGTTGAGGCGGCGCCACAGTGGCTCTGGAACCCGGAACTCCGGGCCGAGCGCCGCGCTGAGCGTCATGCGCAGCAGCCGCTCGGTGAGCGTTCGCTTGCCGATCCAGAAGCTCGCGAGGAACGCCGCGCTCACGAGCCAGTAAAAGACGCTCGTCTTGAGCTCGATGTAGCGCTGATTGTGCAGGAGCAGCGTCGCCGCCCCGAACACCAGTACCAGCACCGCACTGAGGGAGTGCATCGACGGGATGCGGCGCGTCAGCGCGAGGTCCGCGGCGAGCAACCCGACCATGGCGACCATCAGCACCGCGGTCGCGGCGTACAGCCCGTGGAGGTAGTACGCGACGGCGAAGGCGGCGAGCGGCGCGAGCTCTAGGATGGCTTGCATGGCGTGCGCATCGATCCGGCGGCCTCGGCAAAAAGGGCCGCGTATCATAGCCGAAACCACCGGGCACGACCGGCGAGGGGTCACGCTTGAGCCAGTTTTTCACCCTCCATCCGGCGAACCCGGAGCCTCGGCTGATCCGCCGTGCCGCGGAGATCGTCCGCCACGGCGGTGTCATCGCCTATCCGACGGACTCGTGTTATGCCCTCGGTTGCCCGATCGGGGACAAGGGTGCGCTCGAGCGCATTCGGCGCATCCGCCAGACCGACCGCCATCATCATTTCACGCTCGTCTGCCGCAGCGTCGGGGAGAGCGCCCGGTTTGCGCGCATCGATACGCCTCAGTTCCGGCTGCTGCGAGCTTGCATGCCGGGCCCGTACACGTTCTTGTTGCCGGCCACCCGCGAGACGCCGCGCCGGATCCAGCACGAGCACCGGCGCACGATCGGCATCCGTGTGCCGGACCATCCGGTGCCGCAGATGCTGCTCGCGGAGCTCGGCGAGCCGCTGATGAGCTCGACGCTGATCCTACCCGGCGACCCGCTGCCCCTCACCGACGCGCGCGAGATTCGCAAGCGCCTGGAGCACGACATCGATCTGGTGCTCGACGGCGGCAACTGCGGCATCGAGCCGACGACCGTCGTCGATCTCGCCGTCTCGCCGCCGGCCGTCGTCCGGCGAGGCAAGGGCGATCTCGGCGTTTTGGGCCTATAATCCATTTCAAACCATGAGTGTGAATCCACAGGCGCGGCGCGTACTCTCGGGGATGCGTCCGACGGGCCCACTGCACCTCGGGAACTATCACGGCGCGCTCCGCAACTGGGTCGAGCTGCAGTACCAATATGAGTGCTTCTTCTTCGTGGCGGACTGGCATGCCCTCACGACCGGCTACGAGGACACCTCGCACCTGCAGGAGAACATCCGCACGGTGCTCATCGACTGGCTCGCCGCCGGCCTCAATCCGGGCGTCGCGACGCTGTTCATCCAGTCCCATGTCCCGGAGCACGCGGAGCTGCATCTGCTGCTCTCCATGACGACGCCCCTCGGCTGGCTCGAGCGGGTGCCGACGTACAAGGAGCAACAGGAGGAGCTGCGCGACAAGGACTTGGCGACGTACGGCTTTCTCGGCTACCCGCTGCTGCAGAGCGCGGACATCCTGCTCTACCGGGCCGCCTTCGTCCCCGTCGGCGAGGACCAGGTCGCGCACGTCGAGATCACCCGCGAGATCGCGCGCCGCTTCAATCACCTCTTCGGGCGCGAGCCTCAATTCGAGGAGAAGGCCGAGCGGGCCGTGAAGAGCCTCGGGGGCCGCAACAGCGCGCTGTACCGGCAGCTGCGCCGGCGGTTTCAGGAATCCGGCGACACGGAGGCTCTCTCGCGCGCGCATGCGCTCGTGCAGGCCAACACTCGGATCACGGTCGCAGACCGCGAGCGGCTGCTCGGGTTCCTCGAGGGCTCCCACGTCAGCATCTTGCCGGAGCCGCAGGTCCTGCTCACCGCGACGCCCCGCGTACCGGGCCTCGACGGACGGAAGATGTCGAAGTCCTACGGCAACACGATCGGACTGCGCGAGGACCCGGACGCCGTGGCGCAGAAGCTGCGGACCATGAAGACGGACCCGGCGCGCGCGCGGCGGACCGATCCCGGGGATCCCGAGAAATGTCCCGTGTGGGACCTGCACAAGATCTACTCGGACGAGGCCACCCGCAGCTGGGTGAACGAGGGGTGCCGCACCGCCGGGATCGGATGCCTCGACTGCAAGAAGCCGGTCATCGACAAGATCGTGGAGGAGGTGCGCACGTTCCG
>JASHTA010000274.1 GCA_030040795.1 Gammaproteobacteria bacterium
GCGCCCGGCCTGCGCCTCGTCGACACTTTGATGCTCGCGCCGAGCATCGACCCTCGGGAAATCGCCGCGCAGCATGTGCACGACCTGCCGGGCGGGCTGCGCGCGCTCCTGCGCGTGATCGGCGCAGGCGATCTTGCGGGCAGCCAGCTCGCGAGCTATTTGATGTTCGAGGCGGGTTACACGCGCGAGCTCATCGCCCTCGGCTACCGGGATGCGATGGACGCGCGAACTGCGCTCCTCGCCTTCATGAGCGGCGAGCGGCTGCCGCCGGTGCTCACGGCGCCGGGCGTCGCGCAAGCCACGTAATGACGCTACCCGCGTGATGACGCCACCCACGTGACGATGCGACCCAACCCGACGGACGCCCTACCCATGCAACACACTCGAGGTCATTCATGAAAAATGCTCTGCCCGTCACGCGCGCGGAGAACTTCGCCGACTGGTATCAGGCGGTGGTGGGCGAGGCCGATCTCGCCGAGGAGTCGGGCGTGCGCGGCTGCATGATCATCCGGCCCTGGGGCTACGGGATCTGGCAGAGGATGCAGGAGCTGCTCGACCGCCGCTTCCGCGAGACCGGCCACGAGAACTGCTACTTCCCGCTGTTCATTCCCCTGAGCTTCATCGCGAAGGAGGCCGAGCACGTCGAGGGGTTCGCGAAGGAGATGGCAGTCGTCACCCATCATCGGCTGAAGATGATCGACGGCGTGTTGCAGCCCGATCCCGATGCGAAGCTCGAGGAGCCTCTCATCGTCCGTCCGACCTCGGAGACGGTGATCGGCGCCGCCTTTCAGCGCTGGATCCGCTCGCACCGCGATCTGCCGCTGCTCCTCAATCAGTGGGCGAACGTCGTGCGCTGGGAGATGCGGCCCCGGCTGTTCCTGCGCACCGCGGAGTTCCTGTGGCAGGAGGGCCATACGGCGCACGCTACGGCAGAGGAGGCACGCGAGGAGACACTGAGGATGCTCGAGATCTATCGCTCCTTCGCCGAAGACGCGCTGGCGATGCCGGTGGTCGCGGGAGAGAAGCCGCCGCACGAGCGCTTTCCGGGTGCCGAGAGCACGTACTCCATCGAGGCGATGATGCAGGACGGCAAGGCGCTGCAGGCCGGCACCGCGCACTATCTCGGAACGAACTTCGCGCGCGCCCAGAGCATTCGCTATCAGACGGAGCAGGGAGATCTTGCTTACGCGCAGACGACCAGCTGGGGCGTGTCCACGCGCCTGGTCGGCGGAGTCGTGATGACGCACGGCGACGATGACGGTCTGCGACTACCCCCGATCATCGCGCCGCGGCAGATCATCCTGGTGCCGATCTTGCGCGATCGCCCGGAGGACTCGTCCGTCCTCGAGTATTGCGACTCGCTCGCGGCAGAGCTCGGCGCCAGCTCGGCGCTCGGCGAGCCGATTCGCGTCCTCGCCGATCGCAAGCCCGGGCGCTCGGTCGAGAAGCGGTGGGGCTGGATCAAGCGCGGCGTGCCGATCATCTGCGAGATCGGCGCGCGCGACGTGGCCGCGGGCTCGGTTACGCTCATCCGGCGCGACCGTGCACGACAGGGCGAGAAGATCGACTTCACCAGCCTCGCGCGCGGGGAGTTCGTGCAGCGCGCGCCCGCACTGCTCGCGGAGGTGCAGAGCGCTCTGCAGGCGGAGGCGCGCGAGCGGCTGCGGGCGGGCATCCGCTCGGATCTCACGACGCTCGCGGCCGTCGAGGCCTACTTCAACGAATCGGACGACTCGGAGAGCTTCCGCGGCTGGGCGCAGGTGCCGTGGGCGCGGCCCGAGGGCGCCGCGCTTGACTCCGTGGAGCGCCAGCTGAAAGCCCTCAAGCTGACCGTCCGGGTCGCGCCGCTCGAGCAGGCGCCGTTGCCAGGAGAGCGCTGCCTCTTCACCGGAGCGCCCGCGAGGGAGTGGATCCTCATCGGGCGAGCCTACTGATCGGCGCGCTGCCGATCGGGCGGCTCCTGCTCGGGCGGCTACGGCTCGGTCCGCTACTGATCCGCCGGCTCGGGCGGCCCTGCGACGATCAGGGCGCAGTGCCGCGCGGCGACCTGCATGTGGCGCGTAGCGAAGCGCGCCACTAACCGATCGACGATGTAGACCGAGCGGTGCTGGCCGCCCGTGCAGCCCACCGCGACCGTGAGGTAGCCGCGGGAGCTCGCCTGGTATTCGGGGATGCGCGCCTCGACGAAGCGGTCGATGTCGTCGATCAGGCGTGCGACGCTCTCGTGAGACTCGAGATACCGGATCACCTCGGTGTCGCGCCCCGTGAGCGGCCGCAGAGCCGCCTCCCAATACGGATTGGGCAGCGAGCGGGCATCGAAGACGAAGTCCGCATCGCCCGGGATGCCGTGCTTGAAGCCGAAGGACTCGAACGTGATCGACAGGCGCCCCGTCGCTCGCTGATCCACGCGCATCCGCACGATCTGCCGCAGCTCGTGGATTCCCATCCTCGAGGTGTCGATGATCATGTCGGCCGCGTAGGCGATCGGCTCGAGCAGCCGCCGCTCGCGGTCGATCGCCTCGCGCAGCCCCACCTGCTCCCGGCTCATCGGGTGCTTGCGGCGAGTCTCGGCGAACCGGCGCAGCAGCTCCTCCTCGTTCGCGACGAGATAGAGCACCTGGCAGTCGATGCCGCTCAGCTTGAGCTCATCGATGAGCCGCGGGACCGTCGCGATCTCGTGCAGGGCATTGCGCGCGTCGAGCCCGATCGCGGAGCGCGCATAAGTCGACTCGGCGCTGCTCACGGCTTGCGAGATGAAGGGCTTGAGCAGCGCTACCGGCAGATTGTCGATGCAGTAGAAGCCCAGGTCCTCGAGCATGTGCAGCGCCACGCTCTTGCCGGAGCCGGAGAGGCCGCTCACGACGATGATGCGCATGGAATCGAAGCCGGACTGCACGGGCTGCGGGCGAGGCGCCTCACTGTGTGGAGGGCTTCACTGCGCGGTGGGCTCGATGCCCTGTAGGTCGCCCGCATGATGCTGAGTCCGCTTCTCCTTGTGTTTTTTGATGCAGCGGTCGAGCTTGTCGCTCAGCGCGTCGATCGCGGCGTACATGTCGGAATCCGTCGCGTCGGCGTGGATGTCGCACCCCCGCACATGCAACGTCGCCTCCGCCTTCTGCCGCAGCTTCTCAACCGTCAGGATGCAATGCACGTCGATCAGCTGGTCGCAGTGGCGTGCGATGCGGTCGAGCAGCTTCTTCTCGACGTATCCACGCAGCGCGGGGGTGAGTTCGACGTGATGACCCGTGAGGTTGAGCCGCATAAGCTGTCTCCTTGTCGGTGGACGTGTTACATCTGTCTCGATCCTGCCCGCCTGCGCTCGTTGGATGGGGCGATCCCCAGGCTCTCACGATACTTGGCGACCGTGCGGCGCGCCACGGGGATGCCCTCGCCCGAGAGCAACTCCGCGATGCGGCCGTCGCTCAAGGGATCCTCCGCAGCCTCCTCCTTCACGAGCTTCTTGATCTTCGCCCGGATGGCGGTGGAGGAGGTTCCCGAGCCGTCGGCGCCCTCGACCTGGCTCGAGAAGAAGTAGCGCAGCTCGAACACGCCGCGCGGGGTGTGCATGTACTTGCCCGAAGTCACGCGCGAGATGGTGGACTCGTGCATCGCCACCGCCTCGGCGATGTCTTTGAGGATCATGGGACGCATGTGCTCCTCGCCGCGCTCGAGGAACTCCACCTGGCGCTCGACGATCGAGCGGGCGACCTTGATGAGCGTGTCGTTGCGGATCTCGAGGCTCTTCAGCAGCCAGCGCGCCTCCTGGAGCTGCGCGCGCATGCTCGCGTGGCTCGAATTGCGCCCGATGAGGCTCGCATAGCCGTGATTGAGCCTCACTCGCGGCAGCGTCGCGGCGTTGATCTCGACCGACCAGCCGTGCTCGGTGCGGCGCACGAAAACGTCGGGCACTACATATTCCGCAGAGCCGCTGCTCACGGTCGCGCCCGGCCGGGGGTGGCAGCTGCGAACCAGCAGCAGCGCGGAGGCGAGCTCCTCCTCGGTCGTGCGCAACTCGCGCCGCAGCAGCGATAGCTCGCGCTCGGCCACGCGCTCGAGGTGATGGCGGGCGATCTCGATCGCGACGGTGAGGCCGGGCGTTTGCGGATCGAGCTGCCGCAGCTGCAGCTCGATGCATTCGCCGACGGAGCGTGCCGCGACGCCCGGCGGATCGAGCTGCTGGACGCGTTGCAAGACCGCCTCGACAGCGGCCGCGTCGACCTCGATCTCGGGCCTCAAGGTATTGGCGATCTCGGCGAGGGACTCGGTGAGATAGCCGTCGTCGTTGATGGCGTCGACGATGGCGCTCGCGGTCGCGAGCGACCGCGAGTCGAGCCGCGCGAGCTCGAGCTGCCAGAGAAGATGCTCCTGCAGCGATTGACCGGAGGAGTCGGCGAATTCCTGCTGGCGATCGTCGTCGTCGCCGCTCCAGGCGCTTTCTGAAGGGCCGGTGCTTTGCTCGCCCCAGTGCTCGTCGACGACCTCCACCTGGGTGTCGGAGGCGGGCGGGGCAGGCTCGGCTTCGGGCGCCGCGGGCTCCTCGCCGTCGAGCTCGCCGAGCGTTTCGGTGTCGTCGACCGGCTCGAGCATCACGTTGCTCTCGAGCAACTCGCGAATGTGGGCCTGAAGCTCGAGCGCCGGAAGCTGGAGGAGGCGGATGGCCTGCTGCAGCTGCGGAGTCATGGTCAATTGCTGACCCAGCTTCAGCTGCAGGGACGGTTTCAGCATGGATTTTGCATTTAGGGCATCGGCCCCGGCCTAACACATTGAAAACTCGGCAGTTCCCCTCCTCGAGCGGTCCTCAGAGACGGAACGACTCTCCCAAGTACACCTCACGGACTTGGGGATTGGCAAGGATTTCTTCCGCAGATCCGGACGCGATCACAGTTCCCTGATTCACGATGTACGCGCGGTCGCAAACGCCGAGGGTCTCGCGGACATTATGATCGGTGATGAGCACTCCGATGCCGCGGCCGGTCAGCTCGCGCACGATGCGCTGGATGTCGAGCACCGAGAGCGGATCGACACCGGCGAACGGCTCGTCGAGCAGCATGAAGCGGGGATCGGCGGCAAGCGCCCTCGCGATCTCGACTCGGCGCCGCTCGCCGCCGGAGAGCGACAGTCCAAGCGTTCGGCGCACATGGCCGATGCGCAGCTCCTCGAGCAGCTCCGCCAGACGCTGCTCGCGCGCCGCGCGATCGAGATCCTCACGGGTCTCGAGGATGGCCAGGACGTTGTCCTCGACCGAGAGCTTGCGGAACACCGAGGCTTCCTGCGGCAGATAGCCGATGCCGAGCTGCGCGCGGCGGTGCATCGGCAGGAAGGTCACGTCCCGATCCCCGACGTAGATGCGCCCCGTATCGGTCGCGATGAGACCCACGATCATGTAGAAGGCCGTCGTCTTGCCGGCGCCGTTCGGGCCGAGGAGGCCGACGATCTCGCCTGCACGCACCTCCAGCGAGAGGTCCCGCACGACCGGACGTGACTTGTAGCTCTTCGCGATTCCCTGCGCCCGCAGGGTCTCCGCCGTCACGGTGGCGTTCCCGGCTTGGGCGCGCTGGATCCCGAGCCCGGCTCGGGCGCACAGAGTGTCGCGGCGCTCGGCGCGGATGCGCTCTGCTTCGCCGCGCCCGGCTTGGGCTCGATCGTCACGTGCACACGCTGTCCGTTATTGGGTGGGTTGGGGCCGTGCAGTTGGTGGCTCCTCATGTCGTAGACGAACACCGGGCCGGTGACCTCGTTGTCTCCGTAGTGCAGGCAGACGTTGTCGGTCAGACGGATGGTATCGGCGGCGACCGTGTAGACGATGGAGTCGGCGTAGCCGCGCGCGAGCACGCCGGTCGTGGAGCTCGTCTGCTCGAACCTGGCCGGTTTGCCCGTCACCACCGCGTCCTGCATGTGATCGTCGCGAAACTCGATCGTGGCGTTGTCGGACTCGAGATTACCTTGAAGCGGCGAGCTGATGTGGACATCGCCCGTGAAGATCCAGCGGCTATTGCCGAACAACGTCCAGTGGCTGTTCTTGGGGTCGAGGCCGTTGCCCTCGGCGCGATCGGCGGTCACGCGCACATCTCCCTGGGAAACGACGACATTGCCGCTCAAGACGGCGTGTTGAGCGGGGTAGTCGACATCCAGCGTCTTCTCGTTGAACCGGATGGTGCCCGTCGGCTTGGCGATCCGAGCCGAAGGACTCTTGGCGCCTGGGCCGGAGCCCGCGCCGTCCGTAGCTGCCGTACAGGGCGTCATGAGAGAGAGGCCGAGTAATGCAAAGAGCACGGGCGCGAGGCCGGGGGCCGCGTACGGCGCGTAACGGCGATTCATGTCCGGCAGGTTACGGTTGATACGTGCCACGCACATCCGCTTCCACTTTCACGCGTTGCTCGCGCAGGTGCGCGACGAGCCCGCGCCCCTCGAGCCGCTGCCCGCTCCACTCGAGCAGCACGGGGTCTCTCGTGGTGACGATCTCGGTCCGCGTGTCGACAGCGAGCCGATCGCTCGAGAGCGAGATCGGCTGCTCGCTGCTCGGCAGCAGGCCCCACAGCTTCACGGCGCCGCTCAGGTCGATCTGCGTGGCGCCGTCCACCACGGTGCCCTCATCGGCGCGGCCGTTCCACACGTGTCCGTTCGGGTCGCGAAACTCGATCGTCACGTTCTGCAGGACCGTGATCTGCGATGCCGGCTGCTCGTCGATCTTTGCAGCGTGGAGAGTGTACATCGGTTGTCCGTCCGGTCCGGTCTGGATGACCTCGGCCTCGCGCGCGGAATAGCCGGGATTGGGAACCGGCCTCGCGCCGGCCTGGGGCGCCGCGGGAGCATTCTCCACGCCGTTGAGGAGCAGCCAGCCCGCGACGAGCAGGGCGATGAAGGCCGCGCCGGAGATCACTCGGAGAATCATGGCCGGCGCTCGCGGGCCGGGAGGCCCTCCGCGCGCCGTACGGTTCCGACGAGGTGGTCGCAGACCTGGCGGACCGCGCCGCAGCCGCCCGGAAGCGAGGTCGCGTAGTGAGCTGCGCGCCGAGCGGCCGGATGGGCATCGGCGACGGCGAAGGCGAGGCCGACTGCGCGCATGAGCGGAACATCGGGAACGTCGTCGCCGATGCAGGCGCATTCGCGCGGCCGCAAGCGCAGGCGCGCGGCAAGCCGCTCGAACGCGGAGAGCTTGTCGTCGACGCCCTGCAGGACGTGTCGAATCCCGAGCTCGCGGCAACGGCGACCGGCTGCCGCCGAGCGGCGGCCCGAGAGAACGGCGACCTCGACGCCTGCGGCTCGAAGCGTCTTGATGCCGTGGCCATCGCGGACGTGAAAGGACTTCATGAGCTCGCCGCGAGCTCCGTAGTACAGGCGTCCGTCGGTGAGGACTCCGTCAACGTCGAGCACCAGCAGGCGAATGGGCAGCGGGGCGGCCGATCTGCCGTGCAGCGCCCGGGTGAACGCTGCCGCGGACCACGATGGGCTTGCGCCCGCACGGGAGGCCTGCGTCCCTCGGCGCGGTCGCCTCATGATGCGCCTACATCACACCCGCGCGGAGCAGGTCGTGCACGTTGAACAGGCCGACGAGCTTGCCCGCCTCGACCACGGGGAGCGCCATGATCCGGTGCCTTTCCATGAGGTTCACGGCTTCGGTCGCGAGCTCCCGCGGCCCGATGGTCTTGCAGCGCGCGGTCATGACGCTCCGGATCGCCGCGCCACGCACGTCGACCTGCCGGTCGAGCGCACGGCGCAGGTCACCGTCCGTGAACACGCCGAGCACTGCGTCGTCGGCGTCCACGATGACCGTCATTCCGAATCCCTTGCGTGAGATCTCGAGCAGCGCTTCGTGGAGGGGAGTGTCGGGGGACACCCGCGGCAGGTCCGCTCCCGTCCGCATGATGTCCTCGACGCGCAGGAGCAGCCGCCGCCCGAGCGTGCCGCCCGGATGCGAGCGGGCGAAATCCTCGGCCGTGAAGCCGCGCGCCTCGAGGAGCGTCACCGCGAGCGCATCGCCCATCGCGAGTGTTGCCGTCGTGCTCGCCGTCGGAGCGAGGTTGAGCGGGCAGGCCTCCTCCGGAACGCTCACATCGAGAACGACGGTCGCGGCGCGCGCGAGCGTCGAGCTCGGCGCGCCGGTCATCACGATCAGCGGCACGCCGAGGCGCTTCAGGTGAGGGACCAGCACGACGAGCTCCGCGGTCTCGCCGGTGTTCGACAGGGCGAGCACGGCATCCGGCCGGGTGATCATGCCGAGGTCGCCGTGCACGGCCTCGGCAGGGTGCAGGAAGAAGGCCGGCGTGCCGGTGCTCGCGAGCGTCGCCGCGATCTTGCGCGCGATATGCCCCGATTTGCCCATGCCCGTCACGACGATCCTGCCCTCGCAGGCGAGGCACGCTTGGCACGCTGCCGCGAACCGCTCATCCAGCCGGGATTGCAGCGCGGTGACCGCTCGCGCCTCGATGCCGAGCGCGCGGTGCGCCGCAGCGAGCAGCGCGCGCGAATCGAAGGGCTTGGCAGGGGTCGCGCTCATGGCCGCAATGATATCCGTTAAACTGCCGCCATGAATCCCGATACGGTCGCCGAGCTGATCCGCGCCGGCCTGCCTGGCGCCGAGGTGCTCGTCCAGTCGCAGGATGGCACCCATTTCGCGGCGCGAGTGATCGCGCGCGAGTTTGCGGGCCAGCGCGCGCTGGCCCGTCACCAGCTGGTGTACCGGGCGCTCGGCGAGCGCATGGGACGCGAAATCCACGCGCTGTCGATCGAAGCGTTCACGCCCGACGAATGGGCCGGACGCGGCGGCGCCGGGGCTTAGACGGCGCAAGGCGACCGAGCTCGAGACATGGACAAGCTGCAAATCCAGGGGGGCATTCCGCTCGAAGGAGACGTGCGCATCTCCGGCGCGAAGAACGCCACGCTGCCGATTCTGGCGGCCGCTCTGCTCGCGGACGACCCCGTCGTCATTGCCAACGTCCCGCATCTTCAGGATGTCACGACGACCATCGAGCTGCTCGGGCGCATGGGGGTGAGCGTCACCATCGACGAGCACATGCACATCGAAGTCGATGCCTCGAGCTTGCGCGAGTGCTTCGCCCCCTACGATCTGGTGAAGACGATGCGCGCCTCGATCCTGGTCCTCGGGCCGCTCGTTGCGAAGTTCGGGCGCGCGGATGTCTCTTTGCCCGGCGGCTGTGCCATCGGCGCCCGCCCGGTCAACATTCATGTCGCGGGACTTCAGGCGATGGGGGCGGACATCCAGATCGAGGGCGGCTATATCCGGGCGCGCGCCTCGCGCCTGAAGGGCGCGCGCCTCGTCCTGGACACCGTCACGGTGACGGGGACCGAGAACCTCATGATGGCGGCGACGCTCGCCGAGGGTGAGACGGTCATCGAGAACGCAGCGCGCGAGCCCGAAGTCGTAGACCTCGCGCACTGCCTGATCGAGATGGGCGCGAAGATCCACGGCGCCGGCACGGATAAGATCACCGTGCAGGGCGTCCCGCGGCTGCACGGCACGCGCTACGAAGTGCTCCCGGACCGCATCGAGAGCGGCACGTATCTCGTGGCCGGCGCGATCACGCGCGGCAACGTGCGCATCAAGAATACGCGCCCCGAGAACCTGGATGCGGTGCTCGCCAAGCTGCAGGAAGCGGGCGCGAAGGTCGGCGTTGGCGACAGTTGGGTAGAGGTCGATATGCGCGGGCGCCGGCCCCGCGCGGTCGATGTCCGCACCGCGCCCTATCCGGCCTTTCCGACCGACATGCAGGCGCAGTTCGCCGCGCTCAACACGGTTGCGGAGGGTGTCGGCACCATCATCGAGACGATCTTCGAGAATCGATTCATGCACATGCTCGAGATGCGCCGGCTGGGTGCCGAGATCAGGCTCGAGGGCAACACCGCGATCATCCACGGTGTCGAGCGGCTCACCGCGGCGCCGGTCATGGCGACCGACCTGCGCGCCTCGGCAAGCCTCGTGCTGGCAGGCCTCGTCGCGGCCGGGCGCACGGACGTGGAGCGCATCTATCACATCGACCGCGGGTACGAGACGATCGAGGAGAAGCTGGCGCAGCTCGGCGCGCAGATCAAGCGTGTGCCGAACTGAGGCTCGAGCGTGAGAAGGCCCGCCGGTTGCGGCATCGTGCACTGAAGAGAGGATCGGCTATGCAGCTCGGGATGGTCGGATTGGGCAGGATGGGCGCGAACATGGTCCGGCGGCTGCTGCGCGGCGGACACGAATGTGTCGCTTACGATCCCTCCGCCGATGCGGTGCGCACCGTCGCAGCGGACGGCGCCCGCGGCGCTCCATCGTTGCGAGAGTTCGTCGCGGCACTGCGGCCGCCGCGCGCGGTGTGGCTCATGGTCCCTGCGCATGTCGTCGATGGGGTCATCGCGGACCTGCAGCCGCTGCTCGCGGCCGGAGATATCGTGATCGACGGCGGCAACTCCCACTATCACGACGACATCCGCCACGCCGACGCGCTGAGCAAGGCCGGCATTCATTTCGTCGACGTGGGCACGAGCGGCGGTGTGCTCGGCTTGGAGCGCGGTTTCTGCCTGATGATCGGCGGGGAGCCGCAGATCGTCGCCTCGCTCGATCCGATCTTCGCGACGCTCGCTCCCGGAGGACGGCCGCCGGCGAAAGGACACGCAACGGCGGAGCAGGGCTATCTGCACTGCGGCCCGCAAGGCGCGGGACACTTCGTGAAGATGGTCCACAACGGCATCGAATACGGAATCATGGCGGCGTACGCCGAGGGCCTCAATGTGCTCAGGCACGCGGACATCGGCTTCGAGAAGCAGGTCGCGGATGCCGAGACCGCGCCCTTGAGCAATCCGCGGCTGTTCCAGTATCGGCTCGATCTCGCGGCGGTCACCGAAGTGTGGCGCCACGGCAGCATCATCACCTCGCAGCTGCTCGACTTGACGGCCGCCGCGCTCGCGAAAGACTCGCAGCTCGCGGGCTTCGCGGGCCGCGTGTCGGACTCGGGCGAGGGGCGCTGGACGCTCGAGGCGGCGATCGAGGAAGGAGTCCCCGCGTATGTGCTGAGCGCCGCGCTCTTCAGCCGCTTCGGCTCGCGGGGACGCGGCGAGTTCGCGGACAAGGTGCTCTCGGCGATGCGGCTCGGGTTCGGCGGCCACCAGGAGCGTTGAGCGCCGGGAACCATGCCACAGTCATCCGACTCACTGGTGCTCTTCGGCGCGACGGGTGATCTGTGCTTCCGCAAGATCTACCCCGCGCTCTATCACCTCGTCGAGCGCCGCAGGCTCGAGGTGCCCGTCATCGGCGTGTCCCGCGCGGGGTGGACGAGCGAGCAGTTCGCGGGGCGCGTGCGCGAGAGCCTCGCCAAGTTCGTGCCGCAAGCGAGCGAGCAGGGCGTGCGCCGGCTCGTGGAGCTCCTGAGGTACGTGGACGGCGATTATCGCGAGAGCGCGACGTTTCAAGCGCTGCGCAAATGCCTGGGTGAGGCGGCGCGGCCCCTGCACTATCTCGCGATTCCCCCGAGCGTTTTCCCGGGAGTGGTGACGCTCCTCGGCTCCTCCGGGTGCGCGCGCGGCGCGCGTGTCGTGGTGGAGAAGCCGTTCGGGCGCGATCTGGCCTCGGCTTTCGCGCTGAACCACACGTTGCACCAAGTCTTCGACGAGTCGGCGATCTTTCGCATCGACCACTATCTCGGCAAGGAGCCGGTGCAGAATCTCCTTTATTTTCGCTTCGCCAACTCCTTCCTCGAGCCTGTCTGGAACCGCAATTTCGTCGCGAGCGTGCAGATCACGATGGCCGAGAAGATCGGCGTCGCCGGCCGGGGCCGCTTCTACGAGGAAGCGGGAGCGATTCGCGATGTGATCCAGAATCATCTGCTGCAGATCGTCGCGTTTCTTGCGATGGAGCCGCCGGTCCGGTTCGCGCGCGATGCGCTGCGGGACGAGAAGGTCAAGGTATTCCGGGCGATCCGCCCCCTCGTCCCCGCGCGGATCGTGCGCGGGCAGTTCGAGGGCTATCGGCAGGAGCCCGGCGTCGCGCCCGACTCCCGCGTCGAGACCTTTGCCGCCGCGCGGCTGCAGATCGACTCGTGGCGCTGGAGCGGCGTGCCTTTCTATATTCGCGCGGGCAAGTGCATGCCGGTCACCGCGACGGAGGTGGTGGTTGACCTGCGCGCCCCGCCGGCCGACGTGTTCGGCGCCCTCGCGCCCGAGCAACCCAATTATTTTCGCTTTCGCGTGGGGCCGGATGTCGCGATCGCGCTGGGAGCGCATGCGAAGCAGCCGGGCCCCGCGATGCAAGGCCGCCAAGTCGAGCTCTTCGTGAGCCAGCACCAGGGTGAGGAGATGGACGCTTACGAGCGGCTGATCGGCGATGCGATGATCGGCGATGCCGTTCTCTTCGCGCGCGAGGACGAGGTCGAGGCGGCCTGGGCCGTGGTCGATCCCGTGCTGCGCGCGCAGACCCCGGTCTACGAGTATCGGCAGGGCAGCTGGGGTCCCCCGGAAGCCGAAGCCCTCATCGTCGAGGGCCCCTGCAGCTGGCACAACCCGGGCGAGGACGCGCACAGCTGGACGCGCGCGTGCGGGAGAACCGGCTGAGCGCTGGCCGCTGGAGCGCTGGGCGCCACCCGCTAACTTGCCGGCCAAGCCTCGGGCTCCGTCCACACCTCGACAGACTTGCACCCGGACACCGCCTGCCAGGCGGTGAGAGCCGGGCTGCGCGCGAGCAGCGCGGCGAGTGCGGTGCGCTTCTCGGCGCCCGCCACGACAAACACGATTTCTTGCATCCACGCGAGCACCTCCGGGGTGACGCTCACGGCGTCGCGGCCGTCGGGACGGTGGACGGAGAGGGCTCGGCGGCCCCGCGCCCTCTCGATATCTGCCGCGCGGAACAGCGAGGCGGTGTGCCCGTCGGCACCGAGACCGAGCAGCCCCAGGCCGAAGCGCGTGCCGGAGCTGGCGAGCTCCGCGAGGCGGCGCTCGTAGTCCGCGGCCGCCTCCTCGAGCGGCAGCTCGGTCCGCACACGCAGCACGCGCTGCGGCGCCAGTGCGAGCGCATCGAGCAGCGGCCGCGTCTGATGATAGTTGCTCGCCTCCGAGTCGGAAGGCACGTAGCGGTCATCGCTGTAGAACAAGGTCAGCCCCGGCGCCGGCCGCACCCCTCGCAGCGCGAGGGCGCGATAGGCCGGAATCGGTGTGTTGCCGCCCGAGAGCATCACGGCTGCGGTACTTTCGGCGCCCGCGCCTGCGCCCGAACCCGCGGCCGCGCCTGCGCCTGCGCCTGCGCCCGCGCCCGCACCCGCGGCATTCCCGGGGTCCCTGAACACCCGCTCGAGCCGGTCCGTAAGCGCCGCAGTGAGCTCCGCGCGGTCCGCGAAGCGGCGAGCGCGAATGCCGGCGCGGTCCGTGCCGGAATCTCCGGGTCCGCTTGCGCTTGGCATACGAGGCCTCCTTTCGACTTGCAATGCGCCGAGCCTCAGGCTACCGGCTCCGCGGGTCCTCGATCGTGCGGATCTGGACGCGGAACTGCGCCGTTCCGCGCAGTCCCTGGATCTTCACCACATCGCCGGGGATCAGGCTCGCGATGTGGGCCATCACTTCCTGAGAGGTGCCGGGCCGGCGGCCGTCGATCGTCGTGATCAAATCGCCGGGTTTCAGTCCCGCCTGCGCCGCGGGACTTTCCCGGTAGAGCGCAGCGATGACGACGCCCCCATGAATGAGGCCGAGCTGGGCGGCCTCTTCGGCCGTCACATCCTGAGCCAGGATGCCGATCCATCCGCGAATCACACGGCCCTTCGCGATGATCTCGCTCACGACGCCGCGCACGAGATTCACCGGAATGGCGAACCCGATGCCCTCGACGACACCCTGGAAGCCAAGATTCTGGGCGGCCATCGCCGTGTTGATGCCGACGAGATCGCCGTCCGTGTCGACGAGCGCGCCCCCAGAGTTGCCGACGTTGATCGGCGCGTCCGTCTGAATGAAGTCCTCGAACGTCGGGCCTCCCGCGAGCTGCTGGCGGCCCGTCGCGCTCACGATGCCGTGGGTCACGGTCTGGGACAGTCCGAGCGGGTCGCCGATGGCGAGCACCACGTCGCCGACTCGCAGCTGATCGGATCGGCCGAGCGGCATCACCGGCAGATGGGTCAGGCCGATCTTCAGCACGGCGAGATCGGTGTCGGGATCGCGGCCGACGATGGTCGCATCCGCGGTGCGTCCGTCCGCGAGCTGGACACGGATCTCCTCGGCGTTCGCGATGACGTGCTGGTTGGTGACGATATGCCCTTGCTCATCCACGATGACGCCCGACCCGAGACTGCGCTCGACCCGCTGGCGATAGCCGTGGAAGAACGAGCCGCCAAACAGCTGATCGAATCCGGACGGCGCGATCTGCTCGGTCACGAGGCGCTGCGTGAAGATGTTGACCACGGCGGGCGCGGCGCGCTCGACCGCATCGGCGTAGCTGTCGCGCGCGGGTCCGTCCGCCGCACGCTCGCGGACCGGGGTCGGCGCGGATGAGGCGGTCTCCACGGCGTCGGTCGCGGCGCGCCGGACGAGCTCCGGACGCCAGGCCACGATCACGAACGCGAGCGCCAGGCCGCTGACGACGGACATGCCAACGAAGGTCAACGCGCGCGTGAGCAGGGACTTTTGCATGAGCGGAAATTTACCAGGCAGGCACGAGCCGCAGGCAGCCGAGGGGGTTGCGGGCGCGGAACTCGACCTTCGGTCGTGTATAATGCGCCGCCTCCCGCAAGTCTAGGAACTTATCGTCCGCGCAACGCGCGGCGGGCCGGGGAGTTGACC
>JASHTA010000275.1 GCA_030040795.1 Gammaproteobacteria bacterium
CCACCGCGTACGCTCGTAAGCTTCGATCAGGCGCGCCTGCGCGGTCATTCGCGCCAGATCGGCTGGATCATGCGACCTCATCAATTTCTCGACGAGCGTCTTCGCCTTTGCATGATCTACGTCATTCTGAATAACAATTAGCGTTGCTTTCATTACACGGTCTCCGCGTCAATCTTGTCATACTCCTCATGTGATCCGAAAAAGCGGATCATCACGACGCCAGCTTTGTACTGCACCAACACTATCAGGCGATAATCATTCGCCTTGACGTTGAACACTACACGGCTGCCCTTAAGGATGCTCGCCTTGGGATGGGCCCGCTTCACGTCCTCTGGCGTCTCCCATCGGACCTTCTCGACGATGGCCCTCCATGCTTCGTACTGCGTGCGGGCCGCCTTGATTCCTCGATGACCGGCACGCCGCCCGAAGTACCGTTCGACAATGTCAGTTCCGATGACGATCACAATGTCGAATTCTACCTCAATTTCCATAAAATGGAAATGTTTATTCCATATTTTGGAAATGGAGTCGGCTCGAGCGCAAGTGCGCGGAAATCGATCTTTTGGGCACATCGACGAGAATCGGTGGCGCGCCCGCCGCAGCCATATCTGCAGGTCGCGCAAAGCAGGTGGGCGGTGGCGCCGAGGCGACAGCGGACTTCAGCTGCCAGCTATCGCAGCGCGACGGTAAGAGGCGACGATCTCACGACCCCGGGCACGAGGCACGGAGGCAACTATCGAAGGCCACGTCACGAATGACGATTTCAATCATATAGTTACGCGCGCACTTTGGTTCTCTCCCTTTCCAGTACTCCCTGGCGCGCCTCAGCGCGCTGGACTGCGCCGGAGCACACCGGAGTTTCCAGGGCCGATTGGTGGCCCGGGACTCGGAGCATCTACTCTGTCAGAAAATGTCCCGTCTCGCGCATGAACACGGGTGACGGCTAGCGGCCAAAGCAGCCAGTTGCGGACCCAATCGATTTTCCCGATTCCGGCCAGTCGAACCGGATGACCGGGAGCAGCGTCACTTGCGCGAGTAACTCATGGCATCCGACAAAGCTTTCCGTAGACGGATGGTTTACCCGCAGTCCATGGGTGATACGTATTTGCGAGACGGACGCGCGCTGACCCTGAGGGGTGATCGGCACGCCAGATCCGGTAAAACGAGTAGTACTCGTTCAATTGGTACTTATCGAAATAGACCTGCGCCAAACCTTCCGCGCGATTGAGATGGGTGAGCTCCAGTGCGAAGCGGTCGGCTTCGAATTCGATGTGCCGCGATACAGCGTTGAAGACCGGGAGGCCGATCAGGAACCACGACAAGCTCAGGATGAATACTGCCAAGGGGAAAGACGCCGGGTCTGCCAAGTCGGAGAAGCCTAGGCGCCGTCGAAATACGCGGATCGCGGCACCTCCGATGATATGCACAACCCAGAGACCCGCGAACAGCAGCGCTGCCAGCATCACGATCGGTTTCCACGTATCGTCGAGCAGGTAGTGTTTCAGCTCGTGGGCGAACAAGACGACTTGCTCGTCTTGCGACAGATTCGGATCGTCCGTCACGAGGATTCGACGAAAAGGTCCGACGCCAACAACCGTCTCACCTGGGCCGCTGAACAGGTAGATGGGTACATGAGTCGCCCCACATCGCGCAGCGAGGGCCTCGAACCGACTTGCCAGGACCGGGTCCGGGCTCCGGTAGGGTGTCCAGAGTGGGGTCAATATGAGCTGATAAACACCCAAGGCGACCGCCAGCAGTGGGACGAGCACCGCCGTGGACCAGAGCCACCACGTTTTCGGCGTCCGTCTCACGAAGGTGTAGGGGACCCACAAGAGCGCTGCGGCCAGGATGCACTCCCGCAAGAGCGCGACACCCTGACCGACCAGCCACTGTGCGGTCGTGGGCGTCGGACCGTGCCAGGCGCGCCTGAACAGGATGTCGGCGAAATACCCGACCGGAAGGGTGACCAGCGCGGCAAGGCTGAGGTATAGGCAGGCGAATATCGTAATCACCCAGTACTTCCGTCCGCCGGCCACTCGCTCGCAGAACGCGCAAAGCCGTGGCGAGAGGCCCGAGAGGAGAAAGACGAGCGGAATGGCGAGGGCAAAGAGCTGGGTACCGACCCAGACCCAATCCGCGCGTGGATAAAAGCGCGCGATTATTGGCAGCGTCGCCGGTATTGGTACGAGGCCATTCACGAGGAGCTCCTGCGATCATGACAGTCTCGTCGAGACCGCACCCGATGCAGTCTAGGAATCTAGCCAGGTCGCGCCCACTCCGCTGGTCACTTATCTGCCACCACCCGTCACAAAGTTGCCCGATAATCCGTTGTAGGACCCCGAATCGAATCAGCGGAGTGCCGATGAACGACCACGACGCCGGCGAGCGGGATCACGCAATGCCTACGCTGCTCAAGAAAGCTTGTTTTGCCTACGCGTACTGGGCGACTTTCCTTCTCGTCCTCGAACCTGGGAATGTCCTACGGGCCGCCCGAGCGGGACACAGTCTGGGGCTTTCCCACGAGACGGCGCGGATCTTGGCGGCGGCGGCCCTCGGCACTACCGTGACCCCTTTGCTTGTGACCCTGGCGCGAAGGTACGCGTTGTCGGGTCGCGATCGGTGGCGACATGCCCTCATCCACGCCGGAAGCTCGGTATTCCTGGCGGTGGCCCTGATCGTCCTGTCATGCGTGTTCGCGTCTTGGATGTTCGAAGATCGCGTCTGGCCAACATTGGTGTCCGTGCGCGACCAGCTCCTGCGAAACTGGCTGCTGCTTTCGTTCGCCCTCCTGGCATGCACCGCT
>JASHTA010000276.1 GCA_030040795.1 Gammaproteobacteria bacterium
CTGAAGCCCGCGACAGTGCTCAAACTGCTCGAGTCGACCGACGCGTTCCGCCGCCCGGAGCGCTTCGCCGAGCTGCTCCTCGCGTGCGAGGCGGACGCTCGCGGCCGCGCCGGGCTCGAGGACCGTCTCTATCCTCAGGCCGAGTACTTGCGGCGCGCTCGCGCAGAGGCCGCGCTCGTGTCGCTCTCGGAAGAGGATCGGCGCGAGCTGCAGGGACCCGCTCTCGGCGCGAGAATGCGCGAGAGGCGGCTCGCGAGACTCACGACGCTGAAGCAGCGCTACAGCAACGCGCGCAAATCCTGATGCGCGAATCCGCAGAGCGGCCCGGGACACTCCCGCCCGAGAGCCATCACTTTGAGCGCTTCGCCCATCTCGCCCGGCAGCAGGAGACGGCGCGCCTCGCTCGCGGCGCGGGCGCGTGCCGCCGCATCGCGCGGCTCGGCCAGCAGCGCCTCGATACCGGCGCCGAGCAGAAATCCGGCCTGCGTGGCAAACCCGAGCACCTCGAGCCCTGAGACGGACGCCGCCTCGGCCACGCGCGTGAAGTCCACCCACGCGGTGATATCTTGCACGCCGACGCGGGTGAGCGGATCGTCGTGCGCACGCTGCCTGAAGTGGCAGCGCAGCGTGCCGTCCACGCGGTCGGGATGATAGTAATGAGCGCGCGGCAGGCCGTAGTCGAGAGCCAGAAGGACGCCGCGCTCCAGGAAGTCGGCCACTCCCCGAATCCACGGCTCGATGCGCAGGCAAAGCTCGGAGCGGTAGCCCTCGGGCAGGGGGCGGGGCAAGTCGCGCAGGACGGCCTCGAGCGCCGCGACGAGACGCCCATCCGCCCGATGCTCGAGCGCCACGAGCCGGTCATCGGCCATGCCGACACCGAGCGCTCGGATGCCCTCCTGCCGCAGAGCGAATCGTTGGCAGGCGAGCGCATCGAGGACCTCGTTGGCAAGAACCACGCCGTGAATCGGCGTCGCGGGCCAGCGGTCCAACCAAGTCACACGGTCCCTCAGCGCCGGTGGCAATCGGGTGAGCCGCTCGAGCTGGCGGGCCTTCAGGTCGGCGCTCACCTCGAGGATGGCGTAGCGATGCGGAAGCGCGCCGAGCTCCCCGAGCTCCCGCAGCACGGCGGCGGCCATGCGGCCCGTTCCCGCGCCGAACTCGACGATGGCTCCTCCGCCGAGCTTCTCGAGGATCTCGGCGCACTGGCGCGCGACGCACCGGCTGAAAAGCTCCGAGATCTCCGGGGCGGTGACGAAGTCCCCATCGGCGCCGAGCTTCGCGCTGCCGGCGCTGTAGTAGCCGAGCCCGGGCGCGTAGAGCGCGAGCTCCATGAAGGTCTCGAAGTCGATCCAGCCGCCGGCCTCGCCGATGCGCCGGCGGATCAAAGCCTCGACGCGCGCCGATTGCTCCGCCTGCTCGGGGGTGAGCGAGGGAAGCATTGTGAGCGGCGAGGATGCGCTCATAATCGCAGCCCATGCCGGAGTCCCGCACGCAGCCTGCTCCACTCCTCGGGGGTCAGACCGTCCTGATCACCGGAGCCGCCCGCCGCATCGGCGCGGAGCTCGCGCGTACACTGCACGGGGCAGGCGCGAATGTCGTCCTGCATTACGGGAGCTCGGAGCGGGAGGCCGCAGCGCTCGCTCGCAGCCTGAATGCGGCCCGTCCGGGCTCCGCCGTGACGGCGCAGGCCGACTTGCTCCACACCGAGCGGCTCGCGCCGCTCGTGGCCACAGCGGTCTCGGCGTTCGGCAGGCTCGACATCCTCGTCAACAACGCATCGAGCTTCTTTCCCACGCCCCTCGGGCAGATCGACGAGCACCAGTGGGACAGCCTCATCGGATCGAACGTGAAGGCGCCGCTGTTCCTTACGCAAGCCGCAGCCCACGAGCTCTCCGCGGCGCGCGGCCTCGTTCTGAACCTCGTCGACATTCATGGGCTGCGGCCGCTCAAGCGCTATCCGGTATACAGCGTCGCCAAGGCGGGACTCATCATGCTCACCAAAGCGCTGGCGCGCGAGCTTGCGCCCGACATCCGGGTCAATGCCATCGCGCCGGGCCCGGTGATGTGGCCGGAGACGGCAGACGCCGAGCTGCAGGAGAACATTGTCTCACGCACGCTCCTCAAACGGCCGGGCTCGCCCGTCGACGTTGCGCGCGCAGCGCTGTTCTTCGCCACGGACGCTCCTTACGTCACCGGCCAGATTCTTGCGGTGGACGGCGGTCGAAGCGTCGGCTGGTGAACGAGGGCTCCGTCCTCACGAGGCGATGGGCCGAGCGGTCGAACCGCTCCCACAGCTCGCCGATCGTCGCGCCGGCCGTCGGATGCTCGAGCCGAGGCGCAATGTCGGCCAGCGGTCCGAGCATGTAGGGGCGGCGCAGCAGGTCCGGGCGCGGCAGTTTGAGTCCCGGCTCGTCGCACACTCGATCGCCGAAGAGCAGGATATCGAGGTCCATCGTGCGAGGCGCCCACTTCGGCGCGTTGCGCGGCCGGCCGCATTGCGCCTCGATCGCGTGCAGCTGTGCGAGCACTTCCCGTACCGGCCGCTCTGTCTCGAATCCCACGACGAAATTGATGAAGTCGGCGCCCTCGAAGCCGACGGCCTTGTTGCGGTACCACGGCGAGAATTGCACGGAGCCGAACGCGCGCTCGAGCTCGGCCGCGGCGAGGGCGAGATGACGCTCCGGCTCGACGTTGCTCCCGGCAGCGACGTATACCTGCGGCATCACTTCGACTCCTTCGGCTCCCTCGATTCCCTCAGCTCCCTCGGCTCCCTCGGCTCCGTCGTGCCAGGGGCGGGCTCGGCCACTCCGGCGGCATCGGCGAGGCCTCGAGGACGAACGAGATCGGCTCGCGTGCGCTCGATCGTGACGCCCACGTCGCGGGAGCTGCGGATGGCGCCCGGCTTGTTGAGCGTGAGGCGGATCCACTCGACGCCGAACTCCTCCAGAACCAGGAGCGCCGTGCGCTGCGCGAGCGTTTCGACCAGCTTGAACTCGGAGGCCTCGACGAAGGCGATCACCCGTTTGGCGAGCTTCTTGTAGTCGAGCGTGTCCGCCACGTCGTCGGACGCTGCCGCACGGCGGCAGTCGAGGGGCAGCTCGAGGTCGATGACGACCGTCTGTTTGATGCGCCGTTCCCACTCGATGAACCCGATGATGCACTCGATGCTGAGCCCGCGCAGGAATAGGCAGTCGCCGCGGGACGTGGAAGGCGCGGAAGGGGTGGTCATGAGTCGATCGGCCGTAGTGATTCGAGGGGCCATTGTGCCCGCGCGCGTATGCCGAGGTCATCGTGCTCGCCGGCCTTCAGCCGGGCGAGCCCCGCGACCGCGATCATCGCGGCATTGTCGGTGCAGAGCTCCTGCCGAGGATAGTGGACACGGCCGCCGTGCGAGCGAACCTCCCGAGCCAGCCGCTCGCGAAGCAGGCGATTCGCGCCGACGCCCCCGCACACGACGAGCGTATCGAGTCCGGTCGCATCGAGCGCCCGCAGGGCCTTCACGACGAGCGTATCGACGATGGCCTCCTGGACCGCACGGGCAACGTCCCTTCGCAGCTCATCGCTCGGCGCTCGGCCTCGGACCGCGTGCAGCACGGCCGTCTTGAGGCCCGAGAAGCTGAACTCGAGACCCGGCCGGTCGAGCATGGGACGCGGGAACTCAAACGCGCCGGCTCGGCCCTCGTCGGCGAGACGGGCGAGCTCGGGTCCGCCGGGATAGGCAAGCCCGAGCAGCTTCGCGATCTTGTCGAACGCCTCCCCCGCCGCATCGTCGCGCGTCTGGCCGAGCATGTGGTAGCGGCCGATCGCCAGGGCCTCGATGAGCTGGGTATGGCCGCCGGAGACGAGCAGCGCCACGTGCGGAAAGGCCGGCGGGTCCGGCTCCAGCAGCACGGCGAGCAGGTGGCCTTCGAGGTGATGTACCCCGAGCGCCGGCACGTCCCAGGCGTAAGCGAGGCTGCGGGCGAGTGCGGCGCCGGTCAGCAGAGCGCCCACGAGCCCGGGCCCGGCCGTGTAGGCAATGCCGTCGAGCTCTCCAGGACCGGTCTTCGACTCCTCGAGCACCGTCCGCACGAGGGGCAGCAGCCGGCGGACATGGTCCCGCGAGGCGAGCTCCGGCACCACGCCGCCAAATATCCGATGCAGCTCGACTTGGCTGAAGATCTCGTGCGCGAGCAGGCCCCCCTTCTCGTCGAGGACGGCTGCCGCGCTCTCGTCGCACGAGGACTCGACAGCGAGGATCCGCAGGGGTTTTGCCTTTTCCATCGGGGCTATTTAGAATCGCGGGCCCCATCTCGTCGGGCCCATCCGTAAAACAGAGCCTAATCAATGGCTTGAGGTTTCAATGCCGAGCGTCCGTGTTCGCGAGAACGAGTATTTCGATGCCGCCTTGCGGCGCTTCAAGCGTGCTTGCGAGAAGGCGGGCATTCTCACGGAGCTGCGCCGGCGTGAATTCTACGAGAAGCCCACTCAAGAGCGGAAACGCAAGAAGGCCGCCGCCATCAAGCGGCATATGAAGCGGGTGTCCCGCGACAGCATGCTCCGCTCCCAGCGCTGATCGCACCTCATGAGTCTCAAAGATCGCGTTACGGACGACATGAAGGCCGCAATGCGGTCCGGAGAGCGAGAGAAGCTCTCCGCCATTCGTCTGATCCTCGCCGCCATCAAGCAACGCGAGGTGGACGAGCGCGTGACGCTCGATGACACTCAGGTGCTCGCCGTGCTCGAGAAGATGGCCAAGCAGCGGCGGGAGTCCATCGCGCAGTTCCAGAGCGGCGGCCGCAGCGACCTTGTCGCCAAGGAGACCGCCGAGCTCGACGTTCTGAAGAGCTATATGCCCGCCCAGCTGAGCGAGGCGGAGATCTCATCGCTCATCGAAGAGGCGATCCGCTCGACGGGCGCCACTTCCCACAAGGACATGGGCAAGGTGATGGCCGCCGTGAAGCAGAAGGCTCAGGGCCGTGCGGACATGGGTGCGCTCAGCGCCCGGATCAAGGAACGGCTGGCCGGCAAGCCTTGACGGCGCGCATGCCGGCGGCTTCTGAGCTATTCTTGTCCGGTCGCACGGCGGTCCGGATGCCATGGGACTCATTCCTCGCACCTTCATCGATGAGCTCATTGCGCGCGCGAATATCGTCGAGGTCGTCGGATCGCGCATCGCCCTGAAGAAAGCCGGCCGCGAGTACAAGGCCTGCTGTCCGTTCCACAGCGAGAAGACCCCTTCCTTCTGGGTGAGCCCGGAGAAGCAGTTCTACCACTGCTTCGGCTGCGGCGCGCACGGGACGGCGCTCTCCTTCCTGATGGAGCACGACCGGCTGCCCTTCCCCGAAGCCGTCGAGGAGCTCGCCTCGAGCCTCGGGATCCCCGTTCCGCGCGACAGCGAGCCGCGCGGCGGCGAGCGCATGTCCGAGGACGGACGATCCAGCGGGCGCTCCAAGGACGAATCGCACTATGAGCTGATGGGCCGCGTCGCCCGCTTCTACTCCGAGACCTTGAAGGGGAACGAGCGAGCGAGGCAATACCTTGCGCAGCGGGGCTTGAGCCGCGAGATCATCGAGCGATTCTCGATCGGCTATGCGCCGAACTCGTGGAACGAGGTGCTGCGGCGCTTCGGCGGCGCGGAAGAGGGCAAGCGGCGGCTAGTAGAGCTCGGCCTCATCGTCGAGCGCGAGGCGAGCGCGACCGATCAAGGCGGGCGGGCCTACGATCGCTTCCGCGATCGGATCATGTTCCCCATCCGCGATGGGCGCGGACGGGTCATCGCCTTCGGCGGGCGAGTGCTCGATCAAGGAGAGCCCAAGTACCTCAACTCGCCGGAGACCGTGCTCTTTCACAAGGGACGCGAGCTCTACGGCCTGTACGAGGCGCGCCAGAGCCGCGCCGCTCTCACGCGGTTGCTCGTCGTCGAGGGATACATGGACGTCGTGCGACTCCATCAATTCTCCATACCTTATGCCGTCGCGACGCTCGGCACGGCGACGACACCCGAGCACCTCAAGCGGATTTTCCAGCTCGTCCCCGAGGTCACGTTCTCGTTCGATGGTGACCGTGCCGGACGCGCCGCAGCCTGGCGTGCGCTCGAGAACTCGCTGCCCGAGGCTCTGGAGGGCCGCGAGATCCGCTTCCTGTTTCTGCCCGAGGGGGAGGATCCCGACACGCTCGTCGCGAAGGAAGGCCACGATACGTTCGAGCGGCGGCTCGCGCAGGACGCGCTGCTCCTCTCGGAATACGTGGTTCGCGAGCTCTCTCAGCGAGTGACGACACGGGGCGCCGACGGCCGCGCCCGCGTGGCTGAGGCCGCTCGACCGCTGCTGCAACGGGTGCCGGAGGGCATCTATCGGCGCCTGCTCATCGAGAGACTCGCGCAGGGGTTCGGATTCCAGCGGACGCCGGAAGGCCTGGCCGAGCTGCTCGGGGTACGAATCGATCGGCGCCCCGAGGCTGGACGGGCGCCCGGGGGCATTGGCCGGGGCAGCCTCGTGCGCCAGGCCGTGCGGCTGCTGCTGCATTTTCCCGAGGCGGCATCGCTCGTCCGGGCCGAGAGCCTCAAAGGGCTCGACCGGGTCGAGGAACCGGGAGCGCCGCTGCTCCATGCTCTGATCACCGACCTGCGCGAGCAGCCCGCGCGGAGCACCGGACAGGTGCTGGAGCGGTGGCGGGACCGCCCGGAGGGGGAGCACCTCGCGCGGCTGGCTGCCGCTGAAGCCCTGGTGCCGAGCGCGGCCGCGGCCAGGAGCGAGCTCGAGCAGGCGCTCGAGAGGCTGCTGGAGGAGACCGGCCGCCGCCGGCTCGACCGGCTGCTCGAGAAGGACCGGTCCGAGGGGCTGTCGAATGAAGAAAAGATTGAAATTCAAAAGCTTACGACGGAACTCGCCCGGGGGAGACCCCTGGCGGCAGCGTCCTGATTCACGGACCGCCACCCGAATTTGGCAGAATCCGGCGCGTCAAATAGAATGGCGTGCTTTATCCGACCAGCCCTTGAGTTGCCACGCCGCGGTACTCACATAGGGGACATCCGATTCCTCATTCTCTTCACGCGCTCATGCGCCGCGCCGCCCATACCATGACACGCAAGCCGAAGCCCACCGCAGCCAACAAGAAACGCACGCTCCCCGGCAAATTGGTCAAGCCCGCCGCCCTGAAGAAGGTGGTCGCCGCAACGGTCCGCGATCGCAAAACGATCGCTGCACCCAAGCGGGCCACTGAAGCTGCGCCGAAGGCTGCCGATAACCCGGCAAGCTCGGGAACTCTCGAGGTTGGAATCACTCAGCCGGAGGGGGAAGCCCGGACCGGCTCAAAGAATGCTGGAGAGAGGCGAATTTTGGGAATCGAGCGCCGCGTGACCGTGATGTCCGAAGACCGCCAATCGCAGCTCAAGCTGCTGATTGCCCGCGGCAAGGAGCAGGGCTATCTCACCTATGCGCAGGTGAACGATCACCTGCCCTCCGAGATCGTCGACCCCGAGCAGATCGAGGACATCGTCAACACGATCAACGACATGGGGATTCCGGTCTACGAGAAGGCGCCGGATACCGAGTCGTTGCTCGCCACGGAGCCTGCCGCTCCCGCCGACGAGGAAGCCATCGAGGAGGCCGCTGCGGCGCTCGCGGCGCTCGATGCGGAGCTCGGCCGCACGACGGACCCGGTCCGCATGTACATGCGGGAGATGGGAACCGTCGAGCTTCTCACGCGCGAGGGCGAGATCCGCATCGCGAAGCGCATCGAGGAAGGCCTCGACGCCGTGCGCACGGCCCTGTCGATGTATCCGCCGACCTTCGAGTTCCTGCTGAAGGCCTACGAGCCCGTCAAGAGCGGCCAGGCCCGGCTCGTGGACGTGATCGTCGGCTTCATCGATCCCAACGCGCCGGACGTGATCGCGCAGCCCCAGAACCCCACGAAGATGGAGATCATCTCCGAGGAAGAGAGCGGCGACGACGACGAGGAGTCCGAGGACGGCGAGGAGAGCGAGGAGGCCGTGGACACCGGACCCGATCCGGAGGAGGCTGCGCGCCGCTTCGCGTCGATCCAGAAGGGTTACGGGCAGGCGCTCGCGGCGATCCAGAAGGCCGGCGCCGGCGACGCTCGGACCTTGCGGCTGCGCAAGAAGCTCGCGGCGGAGTTCATGGAGCTCAAGCTCTCGCCGCGCATGTTCGACGCGCTCATCCTCAATCTGCGCGCGCACATCGGCGAGATCCGCCAGCTCGAGAAGGAGATCATGATTCTCGCCGTGCGCGACGCCGGCATGCCGCGCAAGGACTTCATCGCGACGTTCCCCAAGAACGAGACCAGCGCGCGCTGGCTCGCGAAGCACGTGAAGGCCGGCAAGAAGTACTCCGCTCCGCTCGCCAAGCTCAAGGAGGAGATCGAGCGCCGGCAAAAGAAGCTCGAGACGCTGGAGCAGCTGTATCACCTGCTCGTCGCGGACCTGAAGGAGATCAACCGCGAGGTCTCGATCGGCGAGGCCAAGGCGCGGCGCGCGAAGAAGGAGATGGTGGAGGCGAACCTGCGCCTCGTCATCTCCATCGCCAAGAAGTACACCAACCGCGGCCTGCAGTTCCTCGATCTCATCCAGGAAGGCAACATCGGCCTGATGAAGGCCGTGGACAAGTTCGAGTATCGCCGCGGATACAAATTCTCGACCTACGCGACCTGGTGGATCCGCCAGGCCATCACGCGCTCCATCGCCGATCAGGCGCGCACCATTCGCATCCCGGTGCACATGATCGAGACGATCAACAAGCTGAACCGCATCTCCCGCCAGATGCTGCAGGAGATGGGGCGCGAGCCGACTCCCGAGGAGCTCGCGGTGCGCATGGAGATGCCGGAGGACAAGGTGCGCAAGGTCCTGAAGATCGCCAAGGAGCCCATCTCGATGGAGACTCCGATCGGCGACGACGAGGACTCGCACCTCGGGGATTTCATCGAGGACACCTCGGTCTCCTCTCCGATCGACCAGGCGACGATGGAATCCCTGCGCGAGACGACGCACTCCGTGCTCGCCCAGCTCACGCCGCGCGAGGCCAAGGTGCTGCGCATGCGGTTCGGCATCGACATGAATACCGACCACACCCTCGAGGAGGTCGGCAAGCAGTTCGACGTGACGCGCGAGCGCATCCGGCAGATCGAGGCGAAGGCTCTACGCAAGCTCCGCCATCCGAGCCGCAGCGAGCAGCTGCGCAGCTTCTTGATGGACGACTGAGACCCGCGCCGTTCCGCGGGCTCGGCCTTTCTCGCGCTTGGCCTTCCCCGGGCCCGGCCTTCGGGCTCGCAACCGTGCTGCGCGACGCTCGCGAGCGCTACGCGACCTGCCGGACGTGCTGCAGATCGCGCGGCCCGATCGGTCGCACCTGCGACGCCTCCACCTCGGTGACGGCCACAGTGTTCCCATCGAGTGCCATGAACTCGAGAATATAGGCGGTCCCGCCGCCCAATATATCCACCACTACGCCCACGTCGCCTGCGACGAGCCCCACATCGCCATCGACGAGCTTATCGCCGGCAACGTCCGTGGTGAGCACGACACGCTCGAACTCCCGAATTGCAGCCATGATTGACTCCCGCACTTGCAGCGCCCGTTGAGGATACGCACTGATGAATCGTGGAAAGCCTCCATCGGCGGCAATTTGCCAAACTGTCCGGATACGGGCCGTACGGCCATCTGGACATTGAATGAGTCCTTCCACTGTATAGTTCGTGCCGTGCATGCTCTTCGCCGACGAGCGAATCGGATTCGACATCGCGACGACCCTCAGGGCGCTCGCCAGAACTTCCCACCGCTCGACGGTGAAACCGAAGCGCAGGAAGAACGCAGCTTTCGGACCTCCGGTCGGATGCGAGCGGCACAGCAGGTAATCTGTCATCTTCGCGCGATCGATGACCGCGTGCTCGGCGTTCTTGAGCATTCAAGCAGAATAGCGCGCTTCCGTACGCGAAAGAAACCGAATGGGAGACGGAGTTGCGTTGATTGACTATCGATCTTCGCGATTTAAGCGACGTGGTTTGAATGAGCGTCCGACGTCAGAAGATGCCAACAGGATGGACGTCAGAGGCCGACAGCTCGCATCCGGATTCTTTCAAATCCCGGCTTTTCCGAGCAGGTCGATCAACTGACGCAACCCCTCTGCCAGGGCAGGATGCTCCGACTCGAAGCGCACCGCGAGCGCCTCGAGGCGCGGCAGGGACTCTTTGCCGAGCTCCGCGCGCGCCGCACCGCCTCCGGCCTTCCGCTCGATGTCCTGCGTAAGATCCTGGAGGAGACGGCGAGACTCGGCATCCACCGTTCGCGCCCGGCTCAGACGCTCGTGCACGCGCCGGAGCAGCTCGCGAAGTGTCTCTTCATGCGGGCGATTCATTGGACGTCTCTCACGCCGCTTCGACGCGGCTCGATGCAGGCGCTCCCTGCGGAATGCGCACGTTGATCTCGATCTTCACCCCGTTGGGGTCGGTGAGGAAGAGCTGCCGCAGCGGCGCGCCGGTCACGACGTTGATGCCCGGCTTGATGCCGTACCGCTCCAGCCGGGCGAGCACGCCGTCGAAGTCCTCGGCATTGAAGGCGATGTGATCGAAGGACCCGGTGCTCGGCGCGCGCGTGGAAACCGGAATGCCCTGCCGGTGCGAATGCGCAGTGTAGGTCTTCCACTCGGCGATGTGGATGCACGGCGTATCGCCGACATAGAGCCAGTAGCCCGGGAACTCGAGAGGCGGACGGAAACCGACGCGCATGCCGAGCGCCTCGCAGTAGAACTCCTTCGTCCGCTCGATGTCATCCGTGATGACGAGATAGTGCTCCATCTTGGTCAGCATGGAATCGCCTCGTTGGACGCCTTTCCCGGCGCCGTTCCGGATGCAGGGCCACCGGGCTGTGTCGGCAGAGCATAGCCCCTCCCGCGGAAAGGTGCTAAGAATGCATGGCCCCGCGGCCGCGCGAGGCGCGCTCTTCCGGGCCACGGGCCACGGGCCTCGGGCAGCGGGCCTCGGGCAGCGGGCCTCGGGCAGCGGGCCTCGGGCAGCGGGAGCGATCGGCACAGTGGGGAGCGATCGGCAATGAGAGACGTGACCGGGAAAGTGGCCTTCATCACCGGCGGCGGAAGCGGCCTCGGCTTCGGCATGGCTCAGGCGTTCTGCGCAGCGGGCATGAAGGTCGTGATCGCCGACATCCGGCAGGACCACCTGGATCAGGCCCTGGAGCACTTCGCCCGGATCGGCAAGCCCCGCAGCGTCCATCCGATCCGCGTCGACGTGACGGATCGCAAGGCGATGGCCGAGGCGGCCGACGAGACGGAGAGCGTGTTCGGCCGAGTGCATCTCGTCTGCAACAATGCGGGCATCAACCTCTTCAACGACATTGCCGCGGCCACCTACGACGACTGGGACTGGGTCCTCGGCGTGAACCTCGGCGGCGTGGTGAACGGGGTGCACACGTTCATTCCGCGCCTGCGCAAGCACGGCGAGGGCGGCCACATCGTCAACACCGCCTCGATGGCCTCGTTCATATCAGGGCCCAACGCCGGCATCTACACCTGCGCGAAGTTCGCGGTGCGCGGGCTTTCGGAGGCCCTGCGCTTCAGCGTCGCGCCGCTCGGCATCAACGTGTCCGTGGTGTGCCCCGGCCTGGTGGACAGCGCCATCTACGAGAGCGACAAGGTCCGGCCGTCCCATCTCGCCTCCACGTCCGGGCCCATGGACACTCAGTTCATGACCCGGCTTGCCGAGCTGCACCACCGCGCCGGCATGACGCCGCTCGAGGCGGGAGAGAAAGTCCTGCGCGGCATCCTGCGCAACGACTTCTACATTTTCACGCATCCCGAGTTCAAAGAGGAGCTGCGCGAGATCTTCGACGAGGCCCTTGCCGCGTTGCCCACCGAGACGCCGCCCAAGGAGCGGCTCGCGTTCGAGGATCACAGACGGGCGCTCAAGATGCAGGCGCGAGCAACCTGGAAAAACTATTGAGGGTGGCCGAGGAGACTCATGATGAAACCGACCGAGGCGCTTCACCGCGCGGGCCAGAGCCTCTGGCTCGACAACATCACCCGGGATCTGCTCACGAGCGGCACGCTCGCGCGCTATATCGACGAGCTGTCCGTCACCGGACTCACTTCCAATCCGACGATCTTCGATCACGCGATCAAGAACGGCGCGGCGTACGACGCGGCGATCCGCGAGCGGGCGCGGGCCGGCCTCTCGGGCGACAAGCTCTTCTTCGAGCTCGCGCTGGAGGACATCACGCGCGCGGCCGATCTGTTTCGTCCCGTCCACGAGCGCACGGCTGGAGTCGACGGCTGGGTCTCGCTCGAGGTCTCACCGACCCTTGCGCGCGATGCCGTCACGACGCTCTCCGAGGCCAAGGACCTGCATGCCCGCGCGCGCCGTCCGAATCTCTTCATCAAGATTCCGGGAACGGCGGAAGGACTGCCGGCGATCGAGGAGGCGATTTTCGCCGGCGTACCGGTCAACGTGACGCTGCTTTTTTCCCGCGAGCAATACGTCGCGGCGGCCGAGGCCTATCTCAAGGGTGTGGAGCGCCGGATCGCCGCGGGGCTCAATCCAAGCGTCACTTCCGTGGCGTCGCTGTTCGTCAGCCGCTGGGACGTTGCCGTGGCAGACCGCGCGCCGGCTCGGCTCACCAACACGCTCGGCATCGCCGTTGCGCAGGACGCTTACCGGGCATACTCGGAGCTTCTCGCGTCCTCGCGCTGGCGGCGCGCCTTCAACGCGGGAGCGCGGCCGCAGCGACTCCTGTTCGCAAGCACCGGCACGAAAGACCCCAAGGCATCCGATATCCTGTACGTGAAGGGACTCGTCGCGCCGCTCACGATCAATACGATGCCGGAAGGAACGCTCAAGGCCTTCGCCGGCCACGGCGAGCTCGGTCCGGAGCTCGCGGCGAACGGTGGCAATGCCGCGGCGGTGCTCGCCGAGTTTCAGCGCGCCGGCGTCGACCTCGGACAGCTTGCCGCGAAGCTGCAAGCCGACGGCGCTGCCTCGTTCGTGAGCTCCTGGAACGACCTGCTGAGCGTCATCGCGAGCAAGAGCGCCTCACTCCAGAAGACGGGCTGAGCGCCCGGAGAGCATCGCGCGCTCGCCGAACGGCCGCGTCCCGCTCTGCACGCATGGCGTCAAGGCGCTTCTGCGCCGCCGCGACGATCTCCGGCCGCGCCAGCTCCGGGCGGCCGCAGTCGAACGGCGGCTCGGGCGCGTATTCGATCGTGAGCTGCACAGTCTGGGCGTAATCGGCACCGGCGATCTCCGCGAGCACGGTGAGCGCCATGTCGATGCCCGCAGTGACACCCCCGCCCGTGATCACGTTGCCGTCGCGCACGACGCGGGCCGGATCCGGTATCGCGCCGAGCACAGCCAGCGAGTCGCGCCAGGCCCAGTGACACGCCGCGCGTTTCCCGTCGAGCAACCCCGCCGCCGCGAGCAGCAGCGATCCGGTGCAGACCGACGTGATGTACCGCGCCTGCGTCGCAAGCCGGCGGAGCTCGGACAGGTAGAGAGGATCTTCCATCGCCGCGACGGTCCCGAATCCGCCCGGCACGCAGAGGAGCGCACACTCTGCGATGTCGGCCAGCCGCGCGACATTCGCGAACGTCAGGCCGCCGCTGCCTTCGACGGTTCCGCCGCTCACCGACGCGGAAATGCACCGGGCGCCCGGCAGGCGCGCGAAGACCTCGAAGGGACCGGTGAAATCGAGCTGCGTGATGCGCGGATAGAGCGCGAAGACAACGGGAAATCCGCTGTCCATCAATCCCCGCCGCCGTGCGGGAGCACCGTCACGAAGTACTCGACCCGGAGGAACCTGCCCTTGGGTCCGACCCCCTCAACCGAGAAGTCGTCCGCGCCCGTGAAGTCATCCGTCGATCGGTAAACGACGCTGACACCGGGAGTCCTCCTCTTGTTGCACGCATAGTACTCTGCGTTGGAGCGTGGAAAGGTCGGATAGTCCTCGATCACCACGAAGGAGACCGAGCCATGCGCAGGCGGCTTCGCGATATTGAGGCGGGTCAGCCCGGAGGACGTGCAGTCCGCATTCACCGCATAGAAAAAACCCATTCGCTGTGCGACGCCGGAGACCGCGCCGCGCTCGAATCTGCTCGTCCTGGCCTGCTTCGCGGGCACTCTCGGTACCGCTACCACGGCGACGCATCCGCTCAACAGGACGATCGAAGCGATCGCGGTGATCGCGGTGATGCGGGAGATTTGCGACAACATCGTTCTGCTCCCCGAGGAGGGCGGAAACGCCCGGCCGCCCCCGCAGACTATACCGGAGCCGCGGGTATGGCTTCATGCCCCGCGGGCGTGGCGCCATGCTCCCAGAGCGTGGCTTCATGCTCCCGCGGGCATGGCGCCATGCTCCGGAGCGCCGGGATACCGCAACGCAGCAAGCCACCGGGCCATGGGCCGAGCCGTCGAGGCACGATGTCGCCGATCAGTTCTTCACCTGGCAGTCCCAATGCTCGTCGGCCTTGCCGTTCTTCATCCGCCACATGTCAAACCACGTCGTGGTGTAGGTCTTGGACGGATCCTTGGGATCCTTCAGCACCCGTGGAGTGGCGACGATGACCAGGTCGCCTTCCGCGACCACGGAAACTATTTTGGACGTCATCCGTGCAGTGATCGGCTTCGGCTTGCGCTTGAGCACCACCGTGAAGAAATGCACGACGGGGGCCAGCCCGGACGTTACCAAAGGATTGTGCTGAATATACCGCTGGGTCAGGTACCGGTCGGCAAGCTCCCAATGATTGTCCTCCAGCAGATCCTTCATGATGTGGTAAACCGCCTGTTTGTTGGTATTGAGCACCGGATCGGTGCTGGTGAACAGCGCGTCCGGGTTCGGAACGCCGACCACGGGCTCCTGCGAATGCGCAGCCGGCTGCAGAGCCAGCGACGCCACGACCATCAGTCCGGCAAATACGAGCGATTTCATGACGGGTCCCCCTGATGTTTGAAGCCAACTCAATATCCGACCGTGAACCGTTTGCGGATGTGGCGCGGCTTCTCCAGCTCATCGAGGATCGCCACCGCGAGATCCTCCTGGCTGATGCGGCTGTCGCCCTTCGCGTCCTTCAGCACCTGGTCGCCGCCGATGCGGAACTTTCCGGTTCGTTGACCTGGAACGAGCATGATGGACGGCGACACGAACGTCCAATCGAGCGTTTTCTCCTGACGCACGCGGTTCAGCGCCTCGGCGGCGGGCTGCGCTTCGATTTTGATCTCCGCGGGAAACCCCGGGGTGTCGAGCAGCCGCACGCCCGGTGAGGCCTCGAGGCTCGCCGCGCCGCCGACGAGCAGTACACGCTTGACGCCCGCGGCCTTGGCAGCCGCGAACGACTTCAGTACGTCGTTGTTCTGGTAGCGCACGCTCACGACGATGGCGTCGTGGCCCCGTACGGCCTCCGCGAGTTTCTTCTCGTCGGCAAGATCGGCCTGCTTGGGCGTCAGGCCCTTGCGCGCCTTGAGCTTCTCGGTGTGGCGGGCGATGCCCGTCACCTCGTGGCCGCGGGAAAGTGCCTCGTCGAGGATCTTCGTTCCGACATTGCCCGTGGCGCCGATCAGTGCGATTCTCATGGAGGTCTCCGTGTTCAGCTTGTCTGTGCGCAAGCTCACCTCAACTCGACGCGGGGCGCAAGTGTCATCGAGAGAGCCGGCCGCGGGCAGCCGGCTCGCGCCGAGTGGGGCATGATCCCCACGGCTTCGAGCGGAATCTGAATCGCCGAGAAGCGGCTTCGGCCGCGGTCAGTTGGTGGCGAAGCCGATCCAGCGGCCGAGGCTCACCACCGTCACCCAGATCAGGAGCGACACGCCACCCGCGATTCGCGCGCCCGTGGGCGTCATCGCGTTTCGATCCCATAGGGCGACGCTGCGATAGCTGCCGAGGTGGAAGATCGCCATGTTGAGGCCCGCGAGCAGCAGCATGAGCATCTTGGCCTCGAACTGCCAGTTGTGCGCGTACTTCATCGCCGAGGAGCTGAAGAGCAGGCTCCCGGTAATCACGGCCGCGACGAATGCCCCCCAGGTCCAGGGCAGCGTCTCCCTCATGAGCTCGCTCACCGGCCGCCTGCGTCCGACGACATTGATGAGCCTGAAATCGACGATCATGATCGTGCCGACGACGAGCGCGATCGACAGGACGTGTATGGACTCGATGGTCGGAAACAGCCAGGTGTTCTCGCGCACGGCCGTCGCGATCGGCGATGCTTCTATCGCGGTCAACAGGTCGTTCAGATGCATGGTTCGCCCGCCTCAGCCGTGCGCCGCGTAGGCGATCCAGCGACCGCATATGACGATGCCTACCCAGAGCGAGAGCGAGACGACCGCCGTGATCCGGGCGATCGCCCGGCGATGTTCCCAGAACTCCCCGTCGCGGCGCACGAGCACCTGGAATCCGAAGGTGATCACGAGCACGCACGCGAGGAGCGACATCTTCAGATAGAACACCGTGTTCAACAGGTCGCGGCCCGGCTCCGCGATGATGAGGAGCGAGCCGGACGTGAAGAGCACCGCGACGGCGGTCCACACCCAGGGTAGGAACCGGTGGGCCACGTCGGGAATGGTCTGGCCGTGGGCCGACACGCCGAGGAGCCGAAAATCGAGCATCACGATCGAGGCCATGACGGTCGCGATGGCGAGGATGTGCACCGTCTGCACCGTCGGGATGATCCAGTAGACGTTCTGGATCACCATGCTCACGGCGGTACTCGACAGCCAGTCGCAGAAGGCGGGAATCATCGCCGGCCTCCGAAGCGCTCCACGTGGGGTGCTCGAACTGTCATATCAACTCCATTGCCATATCAACGCTTTGGCACAAGGCAGAGACGCCATCGGAGCAGTGCCTCCCGATGACGGCAGTCGTCAAGTATGCGGCAACTCGCCGGCCCATGCGTGCCGGCCCATGCGTGCCGGCCCCGCCCCGATCGTCCGCCCGAGCCCGCCGCTTGTCTCGTAAATTACTGTTCTGGATGGCGTTATTTAACGTTAATGGATCGTGCTAAGATCGGGCTCTTCTCAGCCCTCACTCCAGCCATGCTCGATATTAACCAATTGCACGCGCATGCCGAGCAGATACGCGCGAGCGGAGTGCTGGGCCGCTCCCACCTCATCCGTCGCCTATTCGACTTTCTCGTGGACTGCTCCCTCACCGACAGGGCGCCGAAGGAGATCGAGGTCGCCATCGACGTGTTCGGGAAGGACGCTGAGTTCGATGTGTCGCAAGACGCGATGGTGCGAGTATACATTCACAAGCTGCGCCGCAAGCTGGAAGAATTCTACGCAGGACCGGGTCGGGGCGAGCCGCGCCGCATGGTCATTCCGAAAGGCGCGTACCGGTTCGTCATCGAGCCGGCCGAGGCCGCGCCGGCGGAGCTGCCACCGCCGAAGGCTCGCAACAGCTGGGTGCCGACGGTGCTCGGTGCCTCATTGCTCGTCAACGTGCTCGCGCTGCTCGCCTTTGGATATATACGGTGGCATTCGAGCACGGACGAGCTCAGCACGCTTCGCCAGACTCCCGTCTGGTCGCGGCTTCTCAACGACGACCGGACGATCTTCGTCGTGCTCGGCGATTACTACATCTTCGGCGAGACCGATCCGTCGATGAAGGTCCAGAGGCTGGTGCGGGAATTCTCCATCAACTCTCCGGCCGATCTCGACCAGTACCTGATGCTGCATCCCGAGCTCGCCAGCCGCTACCTCGATCTGCAGCTCGACTACCTGCCGACGGCCGCGGGATACGGGCTGCGCGATGTGATGCCGCTGCTCGCCCCGGCGCACAAGCGCATCCGGGTTGCGCTCGCCTCGGAGCTCAGCCCCGCGGTGCTCACCTCCGCGAACGTCGTATACATCGGACACCTGAGCGGCATGGGCATGCTTCACGACCTCGTGTTCGCAGGGTCGCGCTTCTCGACCGGCAAATCGTACGACGAGCTCATCGACCACGTGACGGGCGAGCATTACCTCAGCCAGGCCGCCGTGCCTCGGGGCGAGGAGAAGTATCACGATTACGGCTATTTCGCGACGTTCACCGGGCCGAGCGGCAACCAGATCATCGTCATCTCCGGCACACGTGACGAGGCGGTGATGCATACCGCGGAGGCCGTCACGCAGCCGCAGACACTCGAGCAGCTCACCTCGAGCGCGCGCAACGCCCAGTCGTTCGAGGCGCTGTACGACGTATACGGAATGGACCGCATGAACCTCGGCGGGAAGCTCCTGCTCACATCGCGGCTCAACACGTCGCGGATCTGGACCGGCGAGCCGCGCGATGGCGCGACCGTCGCAGGCGGGCCCGCGGGCCACGTGAATTAGAGGAACGGAGCCGATCGATGAGCTCGGCCGGTCCACC
>JASHTA010000277.1 GCA_030040795.1 Gammaproteobacteria bacterium
GGCAGGGACATTGAGCAGGTGTGGGTATTCGCTGCGGGCGTAAGCGGCGCCGCGGGCCACGCGCGTCCGGTCCACGAGCGTGATCCGCAGCGGCTCCGCGCGAGCGAGTCGCAGGAGATTGATCGCGACGGCCGTGCCGCTGAAGCCGGCGCCGACGATGACGATGGTTCTCGGTGCGTGGGGCATCCGCAGCTTCCTTCCTCGCGCCACCGCGGGCGCGAGGAAAGGAGCCTAGCCGAACGCCGATATCAAGCCAGTCGCCGCGAGGTGACGGTTTGGATACATTTCAGGCGCGATGTGCCGCCGAGCGGCCATGGGCGGCGGTGGGCCCCGTTCGGGGACCACCGCCGGCCCGCCGCCGGGTGCCGTGGGACCTGCCGCCGGGCCTGAGGCCCGCCCCGCTGCGGGTGACACTCCTGGAATACCCACATGCCTTCAGAACCCGTACTGAAGGTACACGCCGTACTCCCTGAACGTTCCAGAGCCCAGGGCGGTCGCGCCGCCGATGGTATACGAGGCGCCTGCATCTCCACCGGAGATCGAGGTCGAGCCGCCGGTCACTCGCTCGTACTTGTACACGGCCGCCACGTCGAACTGCTTCAAGATGTGGTAGGCGACCCCAAAGTTGGCGTACGCGTCGGTGAGCGATCGGGCCACATCCTCGCTGAGGTGGGAATCATCGTAGCGGGCGAACACCGACCATTTCGGCGTGAAGTCGTACGACGCCCAGGCCGAGTAGCCGGCCGCCTGGTCGCTGATCGGCTGCGCTCCGGCGCTCGTCACGATGGATGACGTGCCGTAAGCGGCGCTCGCGGCGCTGCTGACCGTCTTGAAGTTCTTGGCGGCGAAGTACTCGGCGCCCACGTGAATGCCGGCGACATTGACGGCCGCCAGGCCATCCAAACGGGTGGCCGTATTGTTCGGGTAGCTCTCGTTCGCCGCCGTGATCTGTCCGAGATGACCATCGTAGAACCCGATGGCGAACGTCAGCCAGCTCACCGGCCTCAGGGCGACTCGGCTGTCCAGGTCAACGAACTTCGTGCGCGTCGGGTTCTTGAATCCGCCTCCGTCCACGGCGCCGACGGAGTAGCTGAGCAGGCCGTTCGCGCCGAGCGAGCCGGTGGCGTAGGCGCCCCAGTCGTCCGTGTTGGCGAAGCCGAGACGGTCCGTCTCCGTCTTTTCGATCCAGCGATAACCGTAGAGACCCTGCACAAACGGAGCCCACCCCGTGTCGTAGGAGCCCACGTCCACGACGAAGGCCCGGTTGAAGTTGCCCTGCAGGTACAGCTTCTTGATGAACACTTCCGCGGCGCCGCCGCTCGTGGTCTGGCTGGTGAGCGCGGTCGTCGTGCCGGTCGGCGTGCTGACCGTGGCGGTGCTCGCGGTGGCGTACTGCGCGTCCGTCGTGAGGTCCGCAGACCAGATGTCGTTGAAGGTATGATCGACGATCAAATAGAAGCGCTTGATGTCGAAGCCGGTCCCGGTCGGCGCGGTCTCGACGGGTACGCCTTTGGAGTTGTCGTTCTCCAGGCTGATGTAGCTCAGATCGGAGTACACCAGTCCGCCGACCGTGGTGTTCTGTCCGACGTCCACCGCGAAGGCGGGCGATGCGACGAGTGCGGCTGTCGCGGCGGCGCCACTCACGGTCAAGACGGCCCCGAGGATCTGTCTGCGCATTGGCTGTGCTCCAAATTGTTTGAGTAGAAGCGCGCACGATTCGCGGCGCGCGCGGAGTCACCCGAATGCGCACCCGTCCGATGCGAGACAAATGCTAAGGTTCGGCGGTTATGAAGTCGGTACAGGCGCGGTCACAATGGGGTTACAGTTGCGCGCCGCGGTATCAACCGCCATGTTTTGGCAAGCCCCGCGCGACGTGCCGCGCGGGCGAGTGAAGGGAGAGCGCTTCGAGCGGCGGGCGGCGTCAGGCCGGGCGCGGCCGGCAGTCGATCACCGCCCGCAGGCCTGGATTGGCATCCTCGAGAGTGAGCTCGAAGCCGTGCAGCCGCACGATCGCGGCGACGACACTCAAACCCAGTCCGGAGCCCGGAATGGGCCGGTTTCGGTCGGCACGATAGAAGCGCTGCAGCACAGCGGTGCGCTTATCGACCGGGATTCCGGGGCCGTCGTCCTGGACGATGATCCGAGGCGCCGCCGGATCGTCTCCGAGCCGGACGCGCACCGTGCTGCCACGCCCGGCAAATTTGATTGCATTGTCCACCAGATTGCAGACCGCCTCGAACAGCAGCTTGCGATCGGCCTCGACGAAGGCTTCCGGCCCGCGGACCATCAATAAACGCACGCCTCCGGCTTCGGCGAGGGGCTGATAGAGGTCTTCGACTGGCGCGATCACCTCGGAGAGGCCCACGCGCGAGAAGCCCGCGCGGCGCTGCCGCGCATCGAGCTCGGCGATGCGCAGGATGGCGCGGAATCGGTCGAGGAGCTCGTGGAGTCCGGCCGTGACGCGCGCCACTTCCTGGGGATCGACGCTCGGGCTCTGCTGGATACGGCGCAGATCGACCGTCGCACGGGACAGGGGCGTCAGCAG
>JASHTA010000278.1 GCA_030040795.1 Gammaproteobacteria bacterium
TGCGAAGTGCTGAGCGCCTGGATCTGCGCCGTCGTGAGCTGGGTGAGCTGCGCCGAGCTGAGGTTGCTGCCGATGCTGGCGATGTTCTTGGTGGAGATCGCCTGCACCTGCGCGGTCGTGAGCTCACCGAGGATCGTCGCGGTCAGCCCCGCTGCCTGAGTGGTGCTGAGCGTGCTGATGGTCCCGGTGGCGATGGCCTGAACGTCGGTGGTGCCAAGGGCCGTCAATACGGAGCTGCTGAGCTGGGAGGCCGAGAGCATGGCCGCCTGCGTGGTGCCGAAGTTCGCAGCCAGGCTCGAGAGCTGTGAGGTGCTGAGCGCTTGCACCTGCGCGGTCGTCAGCTGGGTCAGCTGTGCCGAGCTGAGGTTGCTGCCGATGCTGGCGATGTTCTTGGTCGCGATCGCCTGGACCTGAGCGGTCGTGAGCTCGCCGAGGATCGTCGCGGTCAGCCCCGCTGCTTCAGTGGTGCTGAGCGTGCTGATGGTCCCGGTGGCGATGGCCTGAACGTCGGTGGTGCCGAGCGCCGTGAGCACCGAGCTGCTGAGCTGGGAGGCCGACAGCATGGCGGCCTGCGTGGTGCCGAAGTTCGCGGCCAGGCTCGAGAGCTGCGAAGTGCTGAGCGCCTGGATCTGCGCCGTCGTGAGCTGGGTCAGCTGCGCCGAGCTGAGATTGCTGCCGATGCTGGCGATGTTCTTGGTGGCGATCGCCTGGACCTGAGCGGTCGTGAGCTCACCGAGGATCGTCGCGGTGAGGCCGGCGGTCTGAGTAGTGCTCAGCGAAGCGATGGTCTTGGTGGCGATGGCCTGAACGTCGGTGGTGCCAAGGGCCGTCAACACGGAGCTGCTGAGCTGGGAGGCCGACAGCATGGCGGCCTGCGTGGTGCCGAAGTTCGCGGCCAGGCTCGAGAGCTGCGAAGTGCTGAGCGCCTGGATCTGCGCCGTCGTGAGCTGGGTCAGCTGCGCCGAGCTGAGATTGCTGCCGATGCTCGCGATGTTCTTGGTGGCGATCGCCTGGATCTCTGTGGTGGTGAGCTCACCGAGGATCGTCGCGGTGAGAGCGGCGGCCTGAGTGGTGGTGAGCGCGCCAATGGTCTTGGCTGCGATCGCCTGAATGTCAACGGTGCCGAGCGCCGTGAGCACCGAGCTGCTGAGCTGCGAGACCGACAGCATGGCGGCCTGCGTGGTGCCGAAGCTCGAAGCGAGGCTCGTGAGCTGCGCGGTGCTCAAGGCCTGCACTTGGGCGGTCGTGAGCTGGGTCAGCTGCGCCGAGCTGAGATTGCTGCCGATGCTGGCGATGTTCTTGGTGGCGATCGCCTGGACCTGAGCGGTGGTGAGCTCACCGAGGATCGTCGCGGTCAGCCCCGCAGCCTGAGAGGTGCTGAGTGCGTCGATGGTCTTGGTGGCGATGGCCTGAACGTCGGTGGTGCCGAGCGTAGTGAGCACGGAGCTGCTGAGCTGGGAGACCGAGAGCATGGCGGCTTGCGTGGTGCCGAAGTTCGCGGCCAGGCTCGAGAGCTGCGAAGTGCTGAGCGCCTGGATCTGTGCCGTCGTGAGCTGGGTCAGCTGCGCTGAGCTGAGGTTGCTGCCGATGCTCGCGATGTTCTTGGTCGCGATCGCTTGCACCTGCGCGGTGGTGAGCTCGCCGAGGATCGTGGCGGTCAGCCCTGCAGCCTGAGAGGTGCTGAGCGCGTCGATGGTCTTGGTGGCGATGGCCTGAACGTCGGTGGTGCCGAGCGCCGTGAGCACGGAGCTGCTGAGCTGGGAGACCGAGAGCATGGCCGCCTGCGTGGTGCCGAAGCTCGAAGCCAGGCTCGAGAGCTGTGAGGTGCTGAGCGCTTGCACCTGCGCGGTCGTGAGCTGCGGCAGCTGCGCCGAGCTGAGGTTGCTGCCGATGCTGGCGACGTTCTTGGTGGCGATCGCCTGGACTTGAGCGGTGGTGAGCTCACCGAGGATCGTCGCGGTCAGCCCCGCGGTCTGAGTGGTGCTCAGCGACGCGACGGTCTTGGTAGCGATGGCTTGAACGTCGGCCGTGCTGAGAGCCGTCAATACCGAGCTGCTGAGCTGCGAGACCGAGAGCATCGCGGCCTGAGTAGTCCCGAAGCTCGAAGCGAGGCTCGTGAGCTGCGCGGTGGTCAGGGCCTGCACCTGCGCGGTCGTGAGTTGCGGCAGCTGCGCCGAGCTGAGGTTGCTGCCGATGCTGGCGATGTTCTTGGTCGCGATTGCCTGGATCTGCGTGGTGGTGAGCTCACCGAGGATCGTCGCGGTCAGCCCTGCGGCCTGGGTGGTGGTGAGCGACGCGATGGTCTTGGTCGCGATCGCCTGCACGTCGGTCGTGCTGGCGCTCAGCAGCGTCATGACCGAAGTGCTCAGCTGAGTTGCCGACAGATCGTCGGCCAAATCGCCCAGCACTGCGCTCTGAAGGGCCGCGACCGCAGCCGAGCTGATAGAAACCACGTCTTGCGCGGAGATGTACGGAGCCTGCACCGTCGTCAGGCCGGACGCCTGAACCGTGCCCATGGCGGCGAAATCGGTCGGTTGCAGAGACGCGATCTGCGCGGTGGTCAGATAGCCGATTTGTTGTGCTGTCAGCGAAGAGATAATCGAACTCATGAGCCACCTTGCGTAATTCGCGGCGGACCCAATCCGCCATTGCCGCTACGTCCGTTCCGCGATCCGACTGCGCCGTATCTGGCTCCTCATCGGCACGAAGGCTGAAATCCTTAAGGAAATCGACGGCTCGGCAGGGCTTCGGACCGGAAAACAGTGATGCGCGTCAAAGGAGGCTCCGGCCTGAAGACATATTCGGCTCGAGGAGGGATCTATGCGGTCAGGTCGAGCAATACACTGTCTCCGTGCGACCAAGCCGACAGCATCTGCGCGAGCTGGGTGCTGCTCTCGGCGGGGATCTGCTGCAGGAGCTCGCCGGTCTGCGCGTTGCGAATCAGCGCGACCGTGAGACCCGTATCCGCATCCACGCCCAATTCCAGCGTGCGATTGAGGAGTGCGAGGTGCTCGTTGATTTGCTGCACCGCCTCCTCGAGCGTCTCGGCGCTCGCTGTCCCGGCAGCGCCGGAGGCGTCTGCGGAAGCTGCCGTACCTGCCGGCGCGGCTTCTGCGGGCTTCCCATCCGAGCGCTGCCTGTTACGCCGGCCCGAGTCGCGATCGTCGAGCGCGCCGGCAGCCCCGATGCGGTTGATGGAGTCGATTCCCTCTGCCATGCGCTGCTCCGCGCGGATGCCGCCGATCGGGAGCTGCCGTTCGTTATGGCAGGGGCGACCTGACGCTTAACGCGGTGCGGCCGTGGAGCCACCGGGCGCGGCGCCCGCCGTGCCCGTTGAAGCCGCGGCGCGCGCTTGGCGCACCTCGGGACCGATGGCGACCCAGGCGCTGCGGATATCGCTCAGCAGGCCCAGTACCTCGGCCACTCGGCCATCATCATTGGCTGAATTGGCGAGCATCAGCTGCCTCACCATGTAGTCGTACAGGCTGCTCAGGTTCTGAGCGAGCGGTCCGCCTTGCTCGAGATTGAGGCTGCCGCGGAGCTCTCCGATCAGGATCACGCAGCTGTGCAGCAGCTTGGCTCGGCGCACGACGTCGCGGCGCTCGATGCAGCCGCGCGCCGCGATCAGGCGCTCCACTGCGGCATCCATGAGCAACTGCACCAGTCCGTGGGGATCCGCGCTCGCGACGCCCCCTTGCACGGATACCCCTTTGTACGCCGCCAAACCCGAATTGCGCCCGTAGACACTCACGTCGTCGCTCCGTCAATTCCCGCGTGATGGAATTAGCGGCCGCGCAGCGGTGAACTTGAGCGATCGAGCCTAAGCGTTGGGCACTCCCTGCACGAGCGGCAGGGTGGCGAACGCCTGGGTGAGGTACGCGGAGGTGGTTTGCAGAGAGGAGAGCAGCGTGTTGAGCGACGAGTACTGCTGCGTGAGGCTCGCCGAGAGCGCGGCCATCTGCTGCGAGAGCTGATTGCTCTGCTGCGTCAGCGCGGTCTCCTGATCATCGAGGGTTTGACTCGTGGAGGCGATCGAGCCGTTCGAGGAAAGGGCCTGCGTGATGGCCGTATTGAGGGTTGTCGCGACGCCGCTTGCGCCGCTGAAAAGCCCGCTTACGGCGGTGAAGTTGGTCGCCAGCGCGTTCGACAGCGTCCCCTCGTCGAGGCTCAACGTCCCGTCGCTGTTGGCCATGATGCCGACGCTCGCGAGCGAGTTGTAGGTGGAGGAGCCGGTGTCCACGACGCTGTAAAGCGCATTCTGGACCTGACTCTCGATGCTCGAGAGCAGGGCGCTTCCCATCATCGGACCGGCGGTGTCGGTGGACGAGTCGTACCCGCCGAGCGAGGAGAAGGTCCCGGCGAGGGTGTTGTAGGCGGAGACGAAGGCGCTCACATTGCTCTCGATCGTCGCCGTGTCCGTGCTGACCGACAGCGTCGCGGAAGTGCCGGTCGCGGTGGTGCCGGTAAGGTCGAGGGTCACGCCGGGGAGGGCGTTCGAGATGGTATTGCTCGGGCTCGTGGCGGCGACGCCTGCGATGCTGTAGCTCGCATCTTGCGCCTGCGACTGCTGCGTGTAGCTGCCCGGACTGGCGCTGCTGTACGTCAAGGCCGAGAGGGCGCCGCTCGAGTCCGTCTCGGTGACCGTGATCGTATTGGCGGCGCCCGTCAGGGACGAGGACAACAGCAGATACGCCGTGTTGCCGCTGCCTTGCAGCACGGTCGCCGTGATGCCGGGATTGCCCGCCGCCGAGTTGATCGCGGACGCGATGCCATCGAGGCTGTCATCGCTGCTGCCAACATCGACGGTGAAACTCGTGCTCCCGAGGCTCAGCTGCAAAGTGCCGGTGCCGATGGCCGCCGTGCCGTCGCCCGTGAACGACCCCGAGAGCAGCTGCTCGGCCTGTGCGAGCTGCGAGACGGTGACCGCATAGGTGCCGACCGGCGCACCGGCATTCGCCGTGGCCGTGAACACGGACTGGTTGCTCGTGTTGGCCGTCTGCGCGCCGAACGCGTCCGGCGTGTCGAGCGCGCTCAGCGAGGACTGGAACGTGGAGAGGGCGCTCTTGAGCGTACCCAGCGAGGAGATCTGCGTCGTGACCGCCTGGGTCTGGTTGGAAATCAGCGCTTCCTGGGGAGCCTGGGTGGCCGCCACGAGCTGCGAGACCAGGGAGCTCACGTCGATCACCGAGCCGCCGGCCGCATCGGCGCTGGAGTTGCTCGCGATGGAAACCGGCTGCGTCGCGGTGCCCGTGGTGCTGTTGATGCTGCTCGTGCTCATCGCTCGCCGCCTGCAACCGGCTCGTTAACCGTCCGAAAAAACGACGGGCGGGCGCCCCGCGGCGCCCGCCCCACTCGTCCGATGTCCTTGCGTATCCTTCGCCACACCCGTTACGGCAGCTTCTGCAGGAGCGTCAGAATGTTCTGCGGTATCGTGTTGGCCTGCGCCACCATCGCCGTGCCGGCCTGCTGCAGGATCTGCGCCTGCGACAGGTTCGACGTGGCCTGCGCGTAGTCGGTATCGACGATCGCGCTCTTCGCGGCGGTGAGGTTGGTCGAGTCGGTGTTGAGGCCCGTGATCGCGGCCGAGAACCGGTTCTGATACGCACCCAAATCCGCGCTCGTCGTGGCGAGCTGCTGCAGAGCGTTATCGATGGAGACCAGCACCAGGTTCGAGTCGTCCACGCTCAGCACATCGGTGTTCGACAGGGTGCTCGCGGCATTTCCGGTGGGCGGAGTCTGCGTGGAGCCTGCCGAGCCCAGGGCATACGAGTCGGCGAGCCCGAGGTCGCCGGCCGTCTCGGCGTCCGCCGTCACGCCGTCGGCTTCCGTACCGTCCGTGACCGTGATGGCGGCCGTCTGCGCGGCCCCGTTGGATGTGCTCAGGTTGATGCCGCCGCCGCTATCGACCGTGGCGACGATGCCGTACGCGGAGCCGAGCGCCTGATTGAGAGCCGACGCGACGTTCGCCAGGTCCGTCGTCTGGTCGCCGGTCAAGGTGATGCTGCCGGCATCGACGGTCTTCGTCGAGCCGTCCGCCAGCGTGAGCTGAACGCTGAGGCTGACCGTGTCGCCGTTGGCGATGTCGGCGGCCGTGTAAGCGGCGCCGCCCGACCCCGTCGTATAGAAGTTGCCGATGGCGTTGGTCGCCGCGCTCGCGATCGAGGAGACGCTGATGATCTGTCCAACGTTGGCGCCGACCTGGAAGTCCGCACCCTGGAAGGAGCCGTCGAGCAGGTTCACGCCGTTGAACTGCGTGTTGGCGGCGACGTTGTTGATGTCGGCCGCGAGCTGCTGGAACTGCGCGTTGAGGTCCGTGCGGTCCGAGGAGCTGTTCGTGGCGTTGAGGGATTCGACCGCGAGGTCGCGCATGGTCTGCAGATCGTTGACGATCTCGGAGAGCGCTCCTGAGGCGGTCTGGGCAAGCGACACGCCATCGTTCGCGTTCTGCGCGGCCTGGTTGAGGCCGTTGATCTGCGAGGTCATGCCCTGCGCGATCGCATAGCCGGCGGCGTCATCCGCCGCGGTATTGACTCGCAAGCCCGAGGACAACTGCTGCAAGGCAGTCGCCAGCTGGGAGCCCGACGCGGACAGATTGTTCTGCGCGACGAGCGAGTCGATGTTCGTGTTGAGGACGAGTGACATTGCCTGGAACTCCTGGTGTTGCCTTCAGGCGCCGGACACCCGGTCCGTCGCGCTGTACCCTTTCGCGGCGCTCGCCGCCTCTCGTTCAGGGAGTTTATCGGTGCGGCGCGGACGAACTTGATTACCAGGAGCCGCTCTCATCGGCGAATTTGTAGAGTGCGTCACAGTTCCACGACTCAGGCCAGATAGTTGAAGAGTGAGAGCTTGGCGATGGATGCGTACGACTGCTCGGCGGCCTGCAGGGCGAGCTCCTCCGTGCTGAGCTGGGTCGTCGCGGCGGCGTAGTCGGTATCGGAAAGCTGCGAGACGGACGACTGCAGGGTCGTCTGCTCGGTCTGGGCACCGGACTGCGCGGCGGTCACCGCGTTGATGCGGGCGCCGACGGAGGCCTGGACATCGTCCAAGTTATTGAGCGCGTTGCCGATCTGCTGCTCCGCTGTGCCGACCTGCGTGGCGAGCTGCCCGGCATTGAGCGTCGTCGAGCTGAGGGTCGTGATGAGACCCGAGAGCGCGCTGAAGACGCTGCCTGTGCCCGCCGGCGCCACGGTGAACTGATCGCCGGTTGCGGGCGCACCGCTGATCGTGACCTGGATGCCGTCGAAGTCGATCGCATCGCCGCTCGTGTAGGTGCCCGAAGTCACGGGATTGTCGTCGGCGTCGGTGACCTGATACTGCGTCGGACTCGTGAACGAGATGGTATAGGTGCCGGAATTCATCGCCCACGTGCTCGGGTCGGTCACCGTGCCGGTATCGATCGAGCCGCTGCCCGTATTGCCGGCCGCGGCCGCGGTAGTGAACGTGCCGTTGCCCGTGGGGATGTTCATGAACACGGAGGTTCCGGTGTCGCCGGCCGAGATGAACTGGCCGGCGCCGATCTCGATCTGGTTCACACTGTCACTGCCGGAATAGGCGACGGAGCCGCCGGACTGGGCGAACGGCTGAGTGCCGCTCGCCTGGCCGGCGAACAGATAGTTGCCGTTGCTGTCGGTACTGTTGGCGATTGCAACCAGCTGCGCGAGCTGCTGCTGGAGCTGGGTCGCGATGTCCTGGCGGTCGGACGCGGTGAGCGATCCGTTGCTCGCCTCGGTCGCGAGGCTCTGCGCGCTCTGCAGCAGGTTCGTCGCGTTGGTGAGGGCTTGCTCCTCGAGCGTGAGATTGGCGCTCGCGGCATTGCTGTTGGTCACATACTGCTGGGACGCCGAGAGCTGGACATCGAGCTCGTTGACTTGTGACATCGCCACCGGATTGTCGGCGGCGTTCTGAAGCTGCAAGCCGGTCGACAGCTGGTTCTGAGTCTGCGACATCGCAGTCTCGAGCTGCTGGATATCGGCGAGCGCATCGTTCTGGAACGTGACAGTCGAGATGTTCATGGTCAGCCGTTGGTCATCGCCGTCATCAGCGCGTTGAACATCGTGTCGGAGGCCTGAATCATCTGAGCGCAGGCCTGATAGGCCTGCTGGTACTGCACCATCAAGGCCGCCTCCTGATCGAGGTTGACGCCGTCTGCGTTGTTGAGCGCATCCGTCGCCGACTGATTCACCGACTGCGCGGCGGAGGCGTTCGACTGCGCCTGCTGCGTCGTCGTGCCGATCTGGCTCACGAGATTGTTGGCCACGCCCGAGATCGAGGCGGTTCCGCCGTCGAGTGTCGCCGCCGACAGTGTATTGATCAGCGCGAGCAGATTGCTGTTATCGCCGGTGTTGGCCGGCGAGTTGGCGCCCACCGTGAACGTATCGCCGTTCGCGGGAGTTCCGGTGATCGTCACCTGCGCGCCGAGAAAATCGATGGGCGTCCCGCTCGTGTAGGTGCCAGAGCCGACCTCCACGTCCGAGCTGTTCGTGACCTCATACTGCGTCGGGGAGCCGCTGAAGGAGATCGTGTAGGTGTCCGGCTCCCACGAGCCCGGATCGGTGATGATGGCGGAGGAGGCGCTGGCGGTCCCCGTATTGCCGGAGCCGGGCACCGCCTGGATGAGCGATGCCGAGGCGATCTGAGCCGGGCTCGTGAGCAGCAGGGAGAGGCCCCCGGTGGCCGCCGCCGTAGGCTGGATCAGGAAGCTGTCGCCCACCGCGACGCCGCCGCTCGGGGCATTCACCGCGATCGACAGGCCCGCAGCCTGCAGGGGCGTGTCGGTCCCGTCTCCCGTCATGGCGACCGGCTGTCCCGTCGTCTCATCGAGGAGCTGCCAGCCGCCGTTCGCGCTGCCACCGGTATACGAGAGGATGTAGTCATCCGGCGTCAGATCGCTGAGGCTCGTGCGCGTGACCGTGAGCGAGGTGTCGTCGGCGTTGTTCGCATTGTCGAGGACCTGCACTCCGCCGACGGCGAACATCGGCTGTCCCTGGGCGCCGGTCTGGTCCATTCCCGATTGCTGCTGCTGATTGGCGAGGGTCGCGAGCGCGACGCTGATCTGGCCGAGAGTATTCTGCGCCGGGTCGAGCACTTGGCTGCGTGTGGCGAGCAGTCCGCCGAGCGAGCCGCCGCTCACCTCGGAGGTGATGTCGACCGTACTGGTGCCGTTCACGAGGCCGATGTCGTAGACCGAGGCGTTGTAGGCATTCGGGATCGTCGTGACCTGCTGCGCGATGTTTCCGATGACGAGCGCCTGCCCGCTGCCGATGTAGACGTTCGTCTCGCCGTTGCCCTGGGAGACCGTATTGACGGTCACATATTGGCTCAGCTGGCTCACGAGCTGGTCGCGCTGATCCATGAGCTGATTCGGCGTCTGGCCGGAGCCGGACTGGTCCGCGATCTCGCCGTTGAGCGATGCGATCTGGCTCGCGAGAGTATTGATCTCGGTCACGTTCGAGGAGACCTGCGACTCGAGCTGCGAGCTCGCCTGCGAGAGCTGCGAATCGTAGGATTGCAGCTGCGTGATGAGGGCCTGCGCCTGGCTGAGCACCGCCTGTCCGGAGGCGGTGGTGGAGGGTGAGGTGGAGAGCGTCTGCAGCGAGTTGACGAAGGACTGCAGCGTCGCCGTGAGTCCCGTGCTCGAATCGCTCAGCATGTTGTCGATCTGCTCGGCCTCGGTCGCGAGCGTATTGAAGCTGGAGTAGTTCGCCTGCGAGGAATTGACCTGCTGGGCGAGCAATGCGTTGTAGGCGCGCGTGACGTTCTGGACCTCGACGCCGTTGCCGATGTAGCCGATCGACGAGCCCTGTCCGGGCGATTCGGCAAAATTGGCGCTCTCGACGTTATAGCCCGGCGTCGCGGCATTCGCGACGTTGTTGCTCGTCACGTCGAGCGCCTGCTGGAAGGCGATGAGGCCCGAGACGCTGGTTGAGAGTAAGTCGCCCATTCCTCAATGCCTACAGAAGCGAGTCCGTGCGGTCCGTTATCGGTCCGGCGCTCGCGAGCTTGAGCGGCTCGGCGGACCCTGAAGAGGCCTGCGCGAGCATGGCCGGCGCGGTGAGAGCGCTCGCCACGTCGCTCGCGACGGCGCTCACCTTGCGAGCGTAGTCGGGATCGGTGGCGTAGCCGCTTCGCTGCAGAGCCCTCGCGAAAGCATGCACGTTGGTCCCCGTGTTGAGCGCCGAGGCGTAACGCGGATTGCTCTTGAGCAGCGCGACATAATCCTGGAATCCCTGCGCGCGGCTCCCATAGGCTCGAAACTCTGCGGTGGTGGCGCGGGCGGCCCCCCCGGCGAACTCTTGCGTGCCGGCCGATACGCTCGGACCGCTCCAGCCTCCGGTGGCCTTGACGCCGAAAAGATTGTGACTCGAGCGGCCGGCGGCATCCTGCGGGATGCTGCGGCCCCAGTCGGTCTCGAGCGCCGCCTGGGCGACGAGGCTCTGCGGGGCCACTCCGAGCTGCTCCGCGGCCTGGCGCGCTTGCGGCCACAGCTCGCGAACGAAGCTTTGCTGGTCCGCACGCGAGACCGGGGGAGTCTCCGCTGAGGTTTCCCGGGGCGTCCTCCGGGCGGCGGCTCCGATGGAGCCGATGGCAGGCTCGTGCCTCGCGGATGTCGCACCTATGGCCGGAGTTCCACCTGCGGACTGCGTCGCGCTCGAGGATTGCATCGTGCCCGCAGACTGTGCCGCGCCTGCGGACTGCGCCGCGCCCGCGGACTGCGCCGTGCCCGAGCCGGGGGTCCCAGCGCCCGCGGCCGCGGCCGTGCCGTGCGCGGCTCCGACGAGTCCCTTGCGTTGCAGCTGCCGGACGAGCATGTCGGCGAGCCCGAGTCCGTGCCCGCGTGTGAGCTCGAGGGACAGCTGATCGTCGAACATCCCCTGGTAGGTCTGCTCCTGGTCGCTGCCGAATATGGGGTCGGGCCCGATCGCATCGCGCATGCTCTTGATCAGCATGCGCGCGAACAGGCTCTCGAACTGCTTCGCGACTTCCCGGATCGCGGCCGGATCGTCGTTGCGGGCCGCTTTTCTGAGCGACTCGAGGCCGGCAAAATCGCCGTAGACCTGCGCATTGGCGATGGGGGTCGTCATGGGCGCGCGCGAGTTCTCAGATGACGATGAGCTGCGCGTGCAGCGCGCCGGCTTGCTGCAGCGCTTCGAGGATGGCGACCAGATCGCCCGGGGCCGCGCCTACCTGGTTCACGGCTCGCACGATCTCATCGAGATTCACGCCGGCTCGGAACACGAACATATGCGCGTCCGCCTGCTTCACGTCGATCGAGCTGCGCGGCGTGACGATGGTCTGTCCGCCTTGCGACAAGGCCGTCGGCTGGCTCACGTCCTCGCGCTCCGTGATGGTTACGGAGAGCGAGCCGTGCGCGACGGCTGCGGCCATCACGCGTACCTCGGAGCTGATGACGACCGTGCCGGTGCGCGAGTTGATGATGACGCGGGCCGGCGCGACGCCGGGATCCACGTCGATTCCCTCGATCTCGGAGACGTAAGCGATGCGCTGATTGGGATCGGTCGGCGCGGTCACGCGGATCGAGACCGCATCGAGCGCCTCGGCGGTCCCGTTCCCAAGGAGCTTGTTGATGGCGGCGGAGACGTGCGCGGCCGTGGTGAAATCGGGCGTATCGAGATTGAGCACGAGATGCGGATCGGCGTCGAAGTGCATCGGGACCGTGCGCTCGACGGTCGCGCCGTTCGGTATGCGTCCGCTGCTCGGGACGTTGAGGATGATCTTCGAGCCGTCCTTGCCGCTCACGCCGAACCCGCTCACGAGCACGCTCCCCTGCGCGACGGCGTAAACCTGGCCGTCGGCGCCGCGGAGCGAGGTCATGAGCAGGACACCGCCGCGCAAGCTTTGCGCGTCGCCGATCGAGCCGACGGTCACATCGATCGTCTGCCCCGGCTTGACGAACGGGGGCAGATCCGCCGTGACCGTGACGGCGGCGACGTTGTTGACCATCGGGTTCGTGTTCGGGGGAATGGTGACGCCGAACTTGAGGAGCAAGTTCTGGATGCTCTGCATCGTGAAGGGCGCCATGGTCGTCTGGTCGCCCGTGCCGTTGAGGCCGACCACGAGTCCGTAGCCGACCAGCTGGTTGCTGCGCACGCCTCCGATGGTCGCGATGTCCTTGATGCGCTCGGCGCGCGCGAAGGGCGCGCCGGCGAGACTGGCGAGCGCGAACGCGCCGACCGCCATGGCGGCGAAGCGCGGAGCGAGCTTGCGGGTGAGGAGGGTGGCGAGCATCAGAAAGGCGTCCAGGGTGAGTTAAAGAAGCGCGAGAGCCAGCCCTGAGCGTTGGAGTCGGCAATCGCGCCCTTGCCGCCGTAGCTGATCTTCGCGTCGGCCACGCGATACGAAGGCACCGAGTCATCCGCTGCGAGGTCGATCGGACGGATGACGCCGGTCAGTCGGATGATCTCCTGTCCCTGGTTGAGGCCGAGCTGCTTCTGGCCCGCGACGAGCAGGTATCCGTTCGGCAGCACCTTCACGACCGTGACGGCGAGGTATCCCGTGAGGCTGTTGCTCTGCGAGCTGTCGCCCGAGCCGGTGAACTTCGTGGCGTCGTTGATATTGTTGTCCAATATCGGTGCGCCGTGCACCGTGAGAGCCTTGCCGAGGATCGTCATGCCGGGGAGCGTGTCCGTCGTCGCCTTGCTGGTATCGGTCGTGGCGCTCTTCTGTGCCGCGGTCTGCTCCTCCAGGACGATCGTCACGATATCCCCGACGTGGCGCGCCACGGGATTCGATGCCAGCTCCATCTCGCTTTGGGATTGATAGATGGCCCCCGGAGTGGGCGGAGGCACCTTGATCTGCGTCCAGGCGAGCGCGTCGTCCGTCTTGGGCAGCCGGTTCGTGGTGCGGCAACCGCTCGCGCAAAGCAGCGCGAGGCCGGCGAGGCCCGCGCAAAGCGGCGCGCGGCTTGCGCGCAGGAACGTTTTCAGCTCTCGCATGAGGTCTCGCTCACATGTTCTGCGTGCCGTACTGCAGCATCTGATCGGTGGTCTCGACGGCTCGCGAATCCATCTCGTAGGCCTCCTGCGTCTGGATCATGTTGA
>JASHTA010000279.1 GCA_030040795.1 Gammaproteobacteria bacterium
CCGAGCTTTTCGCAGATATACCCGCAGCATTCGACGCAGCCCGCCGCGCCGCGAACGTTGCCCAGCTCGATGGCCGTGACGATCGCCTCGTACAGCGCGGCCGCAGCGGCGATGTAGCGTCCGAGCCCGATCAATGCGAGACCCAGATAAACGCGTATGAAATGTCGCTGATGTTCGTCCGCGCTGAGATCGCGCACAGACCCGAGCGTCTCCACTGCGGCGCTGCCGTCGCCGCTCGCCATATGAATCCAGCCGCGAGCGAGTCCGGCCAGGCCCTTGATGAGCGGATCATCGAGCCGCTCGGCAATGTGTTGCGCGACCGCCAGAGTCTTGGCCGCCGTGTGACCGGAGTTGGCCTGCCACATGGAGTAATAGGCGCTCGCGTACGCCTCCGTCCAGGGATCGTCATGGGTGTGCGCGAGACGCGCGGCCTCGAGCAGGCAGGCCTCGGGCGACTCCCTCCAATCGCGCAGATGCGCAGCGAGGATACCCTGACACAGCAGGGCTCGCGCCCTCTCCGCGCACTCCAGTGTCTCCGTCCCGGTCAGCGCGAGGCGGCACCATTTCTGCCCCACGTCGAGCGGACCGCGAGCTTTGATATAGAGCGTCAACGCGCCCACGATAGCGAGGCCCGCCCGGCGGTTCGCTTCGCTGCGAGCCGCATGCTCTACGGCACCACCGATGTTTCCGTGCTCGTAGGCCAACACCGCGACGCGCTCGCGCATGCGCCCTTCAACTATGTCGCGGTGAGCTTGCGCGCACATGTGCGCGACGTATGCGAGATGGGCATCGCGGGCCGGCATCTCCTCGCCGGCCGCGCGCAGACGCTCGAGCGCGTACTCGCGGACGGTCTCGAGCAGGTGGTAGCGGGGAGCGCCGGGGCCGGGCGTAACCGACACGAGAGACTTGCTCACGAGTCCCTGCAGGACCTCGAGAACCCATTCAGGGTCGTGGGCGAGCGATCCCGCGAGATGGACCGCGGCCTCCATCGTCCAGCCCTGGACGAAGGCACTGAGCCAACTTAAGAGCTGCTGCTCCTCGCTCGACAGCAGGGAGTAGCTCCAGTCGAGCATGGCGAGCAGATTGCGATGACGAGGATCGCGCCCGGCCGTATCACCCCTCAGAAACTGGAAGCGGTGCTCGAGGCGTTGCAGGACCTGCTCGGGCGAGAGCAGCGCGAAGCGCGCCGCGGCGAGCTCCAGGGCAAGCGGCATGCCATCGAGCCGGCGGCAGATCTCGGCCACGATCGGCGCGTTAGCCGCGGTGAGATTGAAATGCGGCTGGGTTGCCCTGATCCGGGTGAACAGCATCCGGACGGCAGGCGCGCTCTCGATGTCGCGCAGCTCGGAACGTCCATGCGGTAAGTCCTGCGGCAGAGCGAGCGGCGGTAGCCACATCAGCTGCTCGCCGGCGAAGTTGAGGGACTTCTGAGAGGTCGCGAGCACCCGCAACCCGTCCGTCCCGCGAAGCAGTCCCGCAACGAGCGCGCCCACCTCGCCTGCAATACGATCACAGTTGTCAAGCAAAAGCAGCGCGCGGCGGCTCTGCAGCACTGAGAGCAGCTTTGACAACAGCTCCGGCACGTCGGTGAGGGGAACCGCGAGCGCCGCGGCCAGGGCATGCAGCCATTCCGCGCCGCTTTGCAAGGGCGCCAAGTCGAAGAACCAGACGCCGTCGGGAAAGTCTTCGGCGAGACTGCGTGCGCACTCGAGCGCACACTGGGTCTTGCCCATGCCACCGGTGCCAATGACGGTCACCGCCCGGTGGCTGCGAAAGAGCTCCACCAACGTTACGAGGTCGTCCTCGCGCCCGATCAGAGACTCGATGCGCGCCGGTAACCGTGCCGAAGGCGCGGCTGCAAAGCGCAGGCTCTGTCCGGAGAGCGCGGGATCCTGCGGCTCCACGGGTCCGATGTATCGGTAGCCGGCACCGTGAACGGTCTGGATGTACTTGGGCTCGTCTGCGTCGTCGTTGAAGGCACGGCGGGCGAGCGTGATGCGACGGTTGAGCGCCGACGGAGTGACGTGACGATGGCCCCAGACGGCGTCCAGGATCTCGTCGCGAGTGACGAGCATCCCTGCCCGCGACACCAGCTGCACCAGGACGGCAAGCGTCTTGGGCTCCAGCGCAATCTCGGCGCCTCGCCGCGTGAATCTCCGATTGGCGGGGTAGAGGTGAAAATCACCGCATCGATAGCTCACCGGGCCCAATTCGACGCCCCCGGACCTTCTTCGTCAGCTCCGCCATTTTAGCACCGGACCGGAAAGCGGAGAGACTCCGCGGCGGCAAGCGCGAAGCCGCCGCGAGTCAGAGCGCCGCGCTCGCCGACTGGACGGGCGGACTGATCTCGGCGGTCTTGGGCTTGCCGGCCATCAGCTGCCGCAGCAGTGCCGCCGTCTCGGCGTGGTCCACGAACTGAGAGTGGTTGCGGCCATGGCCGTCCGAGCGGCCGAGTGCCGTATCGAGCGGAAGAAAGCCGCGCTTGTCCTTCAAGTACAGATCGGCGTGATGCGCGACGAGGTACTTGACCACATCGTCCCAGCCCCGGTAAGCCGCGCCGTGCAGCGCGGACTGTCCTCTGTTGTCCACGTCGTTGATATCCACGCCCGCGGCAAGGAACAGGGCGATGGAGGAGATGGCTTCCGGCTCCGTCACGTATGCGCCCCGCGTGTCGATGTCGTCCGAGCCCAGGCCCGCGGCCGCCATGAGCGGGGTGATCCCCATGCTGTTCGGCAGGTTGGGATCCGCGCCGTGCGCGAGCAGAAGTTTGATCGCGGCGGCATCCCCCGCCTTCGCTGCGCGGATGAGCGGAGTCGTGCCGATGGTCAGCATCAAATCGGCGCCCCGATCGGCGCCGATCGAGCGAAACGGCGGAAACAGCTTCAGCTGGGCGTTCGGATTCGCCCCGGCACCGAGCAGCAGCTCGATCATCTTCAGGCTCGTGGTGCTATCGAGCGAGATATGGTCGGGCCTGCCGCCCGTCGGCAGGGTATTCATATCCACCGCGGCATACAGTGGAGTGCGACCCCACCAGTCCCACTGGTTGGGATTTGCGCCGTGCTTCAGCAGGTAGGCCGCCACATCGAAGTGGAAATTCTCGGTGGCGATCAGCAGCGGCGAGATGCCATCGGGATCCAGCAAGTTGGGATCGGCGCCCCGCTCCACCAGATCCTGCACGCAGGCGAGGCAACCCTGGCGCGCCGCGTAGAGGAGCGGCGTGAGGCCGCCGGGCGGCCGCCACTGGATGCGCGGCTCGGAGCTCACTTGGCGCCTGTCGAGATTGAGCAGCGAGCGCGCGTTGGGATCCGCATGATGCCGCAGGAGCAGCTCCACCATGCCGGCATTGCTCTCGGCCGCCGCCCAATGCAGCGCCGTCTGGCCGCGCACCTTCTCCTTCGCATCGACGTGGGCGCCATAGCGAATGAGCAGCTCGGCCGCCGGCACATTGCCGGTGCGCGCAACGAGCATCAAGGCGGTCTGCCCGTCGGCGTTCGGCGAGTCGGGATCCGCCCCCGCCTTCAGCAGCTCCTTGATGGCAGCCACGTCGCCGAACCTCGCCGCCTCCGACAGTGCGCTCGCCCCGTAGTCGTTGACGACCCTGACCTTGGCGCGCGCTTTGAGCAGGCGATCGATCAGCGTCCGGTCATCCTGATGCGCAGCCCACATGAGAGCGGTCGTCCCGTCGCTCTGTTTGGCGTTGACGTCTGCGCCCTGATTGATCAGCGCAATCGCGAGCGAGGTATGGCCGTCCTGCGCAGCCTCGACGAGAGAGGCACCTGGGTGCGCGGCGGGAGCCGCCATGCCGGTGACCGCAGCGCCCGACGCCGCGAGCAGGCCAACGCCGAGCCAAGCCTTCATGTCAGATCTCCGAGATCTCGCCGGTGCTGTCGCCGACGCGGTCCTGCGGCACCCCGGCACGGTGGAGCATGGTCAGGAGCAGATTCGCGAGCGGCGTGTGCTCGGGATACTGGAGATGCTGGCCGCCCTTGATCTTCCCGCACGCGCCACCGACCAGCGCCGTGGGCAACGGATACTGGTTGTGCGCGTTGCTGTTGCTCATGTTGCTGCCGTACAGAATCATCGCGTGATCGAAGAGCGTCCCATCGCCGTCGGGAATGCTGGCCAGGCGCTGCAGGAACGCCGCGAATTTCTGTGAATGATAGACCTGGATCTTCGCGAGCTTCTCGATCTTCACGGGGTCGAACTGGTGATGGGAGACGGGATGGAACGCGTCGGGCACCCCGATGAAGGGGTACGTCATGTTGCTCACCTCGTGAGCCATCGTCATGCTCGCGATGTGCGTGAGGTTCGCCTGCCACGCGAGGGCAATCAGGTCGAACATGAGCGCCTGCTCCTCGGGGAAGTTCGAGGGCACCTCCTGCGGCACTTTGGGCACCTTGAAGTGCGAGAGATCCACCTGCTCCATCTTCTGCACGCGCCGCTCGATCTCCCGCACGCTGCTCAAGTAGTCGTTGAGAACCGCGCGGTCGGCGGGTCCAATCTCCCGTTGCAGAGAATTGGCATCGGCCGTCACCATGTCGAGGATGCTGTCATAGCGGTGCCCGATGGCCTTGCGCTCGGCCGGCGTGTCGCCGCGACCGAACAGGCGCTCGAACACCACGTGCGGCTGGTACTCCATCGGCAGCGGTGTGGAGGGCGTGCGGAACGAGATCGTGCCCGAGAAGCTGCAGCCGTAGGAGCGGTCGCATACGCCGCCGCCGCCGTCTGCCTCGGTGGCCACCTCCAGGGACGGGAGCGGCGTGTCCTGGCCGATGTGCTTCGCGGCCATCTGATCGACCGTCACTCCACCGTAGGGGTCCTGGGTCTCGTGCGGATGCACGCAGGAGAGCCACGTACCCGGCACGATCGCATGAACCGCTGCGCTCTCCGCCGGCTTGTTGCCGAGGTTGCTCACCACGATGAGCTGCTTCTGGAACGGGGCGAGGGGCGCGAGGATGGGCGCAAGCTTGAACTCCCGGCCGACGCCGCTCGGAGTCCATTGATCGTTGCCCGGGAGCATCACCGCGCCATGCGGGAAATAGATGAAGCCCATTTTCAACTTGGGCGCGGCGGCCGTCTTGGCGAGCGCCGTGCCGGCCGGGATCATGGCATCGAGCAGCGGCAGCGCGATCGACGCGCCGGCGCCGCGCAGCACGGTTCTGCGGGACAGATGCTTCTTGGTGATGAACATGGGAGTTTTCCTCGCTGCTCCGCGGTCGGGCGATGCCTCAGTGCAGATTCGCGGCTTGGGTCGTCATCAGATTCGGCCGGGCCGCTCCGGAACCGCCCGGGATCTGCTTCATCTGGAACGCCGGGCTCTCGACGATGCCGAGGACGATCGAGGAGAAGCGGTCATCGTCACGGGCCGCATTGCGAACGATGGCTCGGACGGTCGGCATGTCCTCGTAATCGAGCGTGCGCCCGAGCGCATAGGTCATGAGCTTCGCGGTGAGCGCCTGGACGAACTGCTGCGGGCGGGACATCAGCACGCGGCGCACGTCGCTCGGTCCGTCGACAGGGAAGCCGCCCGCCATCTCGCCCGAGGCGTCGATCGGCGTTCCAGTGTCGTAATCCTTCGTCCGCCAGCGGCCGATCGCATCGAAATTCTCCAGCGCGAGGCCGATGGGGTCCATCAGACCGTGGCACGTGTTGCAGGACGGCGTCGACCGGTGCATCACCATGCGCTGGCGGATGGTGAGCGGCTTGGCGCCCGGCACGTTCTCCTTGAGCGGAGGAATGGACGGCGGCGGAGCATGCGGGGATTCGCCGATGATGTTGTCGAACACCCACGCTCCGCGCAGCACCGGCGCAGTCCGGTTGCCGTACGACGTGCCCATGAGGATCGCACCCTTGCCGAGCAGGCCCCAGCGGTTGGGGTCCGCGAGCGTCACGCGGCGGAACTCGTTGCCCCGCACGCCGGGAATGCCGTAGTGCAGAGCGAGGCGCCCGTCGACGAACGTGTAGTTCGCCGTGAGGAGGTCGCACACGTCGTGATCCCCGAGCAGGACGCTCGCCAGGAACAGCCTCATCTCCTCCTTGAAGGCATTGCGCAGATCCTCATCGAAATCCGGGTACACCGTCGGATCGGGATTGACCTTGTCCATGTCGTTGACTTGCAGCCAGTCGAACGCAAAGCTCGTCACCAGAGACTCGGCGCGCGGATCCGCGAGCATGCGCCGAACTTCGGACGAGAGGTTTTGCGGATCGTGCAGCTTGCCTGCGACCGCAAGGTCCAGCAGCTCCTTGTCCGGACCCTCGCTCCAGAGGAAGAACGACAGCCGCGAGGCAAGCTCGATGTCGCTGATGCGGAAAACCGCTCCGGGGCCCAAGTTCGGCGGTGTCCGCTCGATGCGGAAGAGAAATTTCGGGCTGGAGAGGACGGCGACGAGCGCATTCTCGATGCCGGCATCGAAGCTCGCATCCTTGCGGCCCTCTGCGAAGAAGCGCAGCGGCGCGGCGAGGTCGTCATCGGTCACGGGACGCCGATACGCCTCGCGCGCGATTTTCGCAATGATTTCCTTTGCGCACGGCAGCTCGTCGCTCGGCCCGGCAGGATGGCAGATGAAGATCTTCCGGCGGCTCGGCGTGTCGCTGATACCGGTCGGCTGGAACGGACCGACGACGGTGAGGCCGGTCACGCCGCCGACTCGGCCCATGCCGCCGCGCGGATCGAAGGACTCGAGCCAATCATCCGATTCGGCAAGCGATCTCTCGACGAAGGCGACCCCGATCTTGTGCGGCCCGGCCGTCAGGTGAACGCGGACGTGCCGCAAGCGCTCGCTGAGCTCCTTGGCCCACTCGATGCGGCGCTGGTCGGCCTCCTTGAAGTCCGTGGCGCCGCCGAGCGTCTGCTCGAAGACCTTGTTGCCGTCGATGAGCAGCAACACCTTCTCCTCGAACTGCAGCCCGCCGGCGTATGCCCCCCCGCGCCGGCCGCCGCCCCCGAAGTCGAACTCGTACGTGCCGTCGGCCGGAAAATCGTGCTCTACCACGAATCCACCCCGCGTGCCGAGCGGCAAGCCCTCGATATGGAAAGCCTGGTCGGACCGCACGGGATCGAGCGTTACGCTGCGCCGGGGCGCCTGCGGATTGCCCACTGCGAGAGAGGCGACGGTGCTCGCGGCCGCGATGTATTGATCGAGGAAGGTCGGGGAGACCTTGAGCACGTTCGCGATATCGTCGAAACCGTCGGAGAGCGTGTCCTTCGGGAGCAGCGAGCTCACATCCACATCGACGCCGAGGATCTGCTGCACCGAGCGGGCGTACTCGATCCGATTGAGGCGGTGCAGCGTCACGTAGCCGGGATCGGGATGCGCCGCGCCGGCCTCGTCGAGGTGCGTCTCCAGCCACGACACGAAGGCATCGACGGTCGCCTGGCTCGGCTGTTTTTGGCCGGGCGGCGGCATGAGGCGCCCTTGCAGCTTGCCCACGGCCGCTTCCCAGATCTTCGCGTTCTGGACGATGTCGTTCGGCTGCATCGTGTCGAAAGCAACGCCTCCCGCCCAGTCCGTCGAGTTGTGGCATTTCTCGCAGTACGAGCCGAGCATCTGCCAGCGCTGCTGAGCGACCACCTTCTCCGGCTGGGCTGTCCGCTCTGCGGCTGCAGCACCGAACGCGGTAGCCGCCGATGCGGCGATCGATCCGGCCACAAGCGCCACGAGCAGCGGGCGCCTGGACGAGGCTCTTTCCCTCGTGGGCGAAGCTCTTTCCCTCGCGGACGAGATCCTCTCCCTCATGGATAAGGCCCTCTCTCGAGCGCTCGGGAACTCTCGGCGGCCACTAGACAACCCCCTTTCCGAGGTACTCCGCAATATGCCCGTACATGCCTTTATAGGCGTTCGCGATGAACAAGTCCGAGTTGCCCCACTTGGCATCGTACTTCGCAGTCGCGTGGGCGGCGATCATGTCCGTCGCCGAATAAGCCTCGCGCATCAGCTTCCACAGTTTCTCATGGACGGCAACGAGCATGTCGTGCTCGGCCGCCACGTCGGCGCGTGTTTGCACCGGTCCCGTCCCTGGAACGATGCGTGTCTTGCCGTCGCACAGCCCGAGCAGCTTTTGGGTCGCATCCTCCATGCCGCCGATCCAGCCTCCGGTGCAATAGTCGAGTATCGGATAGCTCCCGACCGACACCACATCGCCCGCGACCAGCACGTTCTGGCCCCGGAAGTAGACATAAATGTCCCCATCGGTATGGGCCTGAGGAAGGTACCCGTACTCGATCGGCTCACCGCCGAAGGTCATGGTGCAGGGCTTGTAGTAGAACGTTTGCGTCGGCCAGGCCTGGGGCGGCCGGGGCTGATAGATGCGATTCTGCCACTCCTCGCGGATCGTCGAGCCGAGCCACAGCCGGGTATTCGCGTGCGCGATGATCTCGGCTCCGGCGCCACGCAGACGCTCGTTTGCGCCCGTGTGGTCCCAATGCCAGTGCGTGTTGAAGACCGTCCGGATGCGCTGCCCGCCCGGTAGCCCCGCGAGCGTCTTGAGCAGCCGAGCCGAGTGCTCGGCTGCCCCGCAGTCGACGAGCAGCAACCCCTCGGGCCCGCTCAAGGCGACGACGTTTCCGCCCGCCCCCGAGATCACCGCGAGGCTGCCGCTCAGCCGGTTCACCGCCAGAGGCGGCTCGGCACGCCCGTGCGTGAACAGACCGGCCGCCGCCCACCGCGACGCGGACAGCCCTGCGGCCCCGACGGCCATCGCTTGCAGAAAACACCTGCGGTCGGACATCACGCGTCCCATGGTCGCATGCTCACACGTTGCTCGGGTCGCGCGCCAGGTTCACGCGCACTGGGGTAGCACATGCTCCGGGGCCCGTCAACGCCCGAGTCTCGGGGCGCTCACTGGGCCGCATCATCCGGGCCTTGCGCCGGAGCCCAGCCGCCGCCTCACCGCGCGCGTGAGATCGCTTACCTCATCGATCCTGAGCGCGGAGGCGCAGGCGAAGAATGCGAGCGTGGCCGCCACGATCACTGCGACGAGCGCGCCGAGCTTCGGCCAGAAGCGCTCAGTCGCCCAGTTCGCGAGCAGCAGATGCGAGCCGGCCAGGCAAATCGCGGCGAGCACCGCGGAAGCCGCCGCGAGCTTCAAGAGGAGCGTGAGCATCATCCGCGATTCGAGGCGACCGAGGTGACGGCGCATCAGCCAGTACAGGATGAGAAAGTTGCTCGTCGCGATGCAGGCCGTCGAGAAGGCGAGCCCTCGATGCCCCCAGCCGAGGCGCAGCGTGAAAAGCCAGTTGAGGAACAGATTGAGCCCGACTGCGATGAAGCTCACGACCATCGGCGTCTTGCGCTTGTCGATCGCATAGAACGCATTGACGAGCACCTTGAGCGCCGCATAGCCGCAGAGCCCAAGCGCGTAGAAGCGCAGATCGCTCGCCGCCTGCGCGGCATCGTAGGCGT
>JASHTA010000280.1 GCA_030040795.1 Gammaproteobacteria bacterium
GCGGAAGGGGCTGCCGTACATGCCGGGGGGAAAATAATGGACTGCGTCGGGCTCGAAGTAGCCTGCGATCCGTTCGACGTCGCCGGCATTGCATGCATCGAAGTAGCCCCGGATCCACGCTTCCATCGTCTCGGCGGTCAGCGCGTGCCTCGGTGTGCCGGCCTCGCTCATGCGGCGCCACTTCGCTCGGGCTGACGCGCCGGCTTCGGCTCGGCGCGCTTCTTCGCCGACACGGGTGGCGTCGGGAGCCAGGACTCGCCCGGCTCGAGGACGAAGACATGCTCGAGGCTGTACCAGGGCTCCTTCACGTCCGGATCCGGTGCCGGCCCGCTCTCGTGCAGAACGTAGTGCCCGATCAGCGTTCGGGTGACACCGAACTGAGCGTCGGTCTCGAGCAGCGGATCGTCGTGGCTGTAGATCTGGGAGGCCATGGTCTTGAAGCCCGGCTTGTAAATGAGCGAGTGCAGATGCGCCGGGCGAAACGGATGGCGTTTCTGCGCCGTGAGCAAGGCACCGGTCGGACCGTCCATCGGCACCGGATACCCCGAGGGCTTGACGCTGCGATAGGCAAAGATGCCCTGCTCGTCGCTCGAGAATCTCCCTCGAAGATTCCACTCGGCCTGGGTCGGATCTTGGTTCTCGTAGAGCCCGGCAGGCGAGGCGTGCCACACGTCGATCTCCGCGCCGGCGACGGGGTTGCCGTCGAGGTCCACGATGCGGCCGGTGAAGAACATCGGCCGGCCCGGCGTCGCGGAGCGCACGATGGAATCGCCATTGCTCATCCGTGGCGCACCGGCGCGCCAGAACGGGCCGAGCAGATTCGCGGACGTCCTGCGCTTGCCGCGATCGCCGTTGTTCATGAGGCACACGAGCGCGGAGAGACCGAGCGAGCCTGCGATCAGGCGCGTCTCGTTGTGGCTCTCCGTCGTGCAATGACCGAGCGCAGTCACGAGATTGATCGCCTGATCGAACTCCTTCTCCGTCAGGCGCACTTCGCGAGCGAAGCCGTGAAGATGCCGGACCAGCGATTGGAGGATCTGCTTCAGCCGGGGGTCCGCCGTTCGCTCCGTCTCGGCCAGCACCGCTTGCGTCAGCTGGAATTCGTCCTCGATGATCATCCGCTCACCTCCACGCTGCGCGTCGTCCCCGGCCAGCGGACGATGCCGACTTTTTTCGCTGGAAGCCTAGGGAGGGGCCCCCGCCTTGTCAACGCGGCCGGGCGTGGCGTGGCGCGTCGCGACGCGGCTGGGCGCGACGCGCCGCCTGTCGTAATATTTGCTCAGGTATAGCGGCCGTCCGGTACGTAAACCGGGGCGGGCCGATTGCGGGAATGGAGGGTAGTCAGGATGCAGACCAAGTTCGTGTGGCGGAAGAAAGGGGTGGGTCTGCGCGTACCGTCAGCGATCGGACGCGCGGGTGCACTAGGACTGCTCGCTGCGGCCTGCATGGGTCGCGTACCGGCCGTTTCTGCCGGCGAACCGGTGAACGTGCTCTACGCCGGATCGCTCGTGAACTTGATGGAGCATGGCGTCGGTCCCGCGTTCGACCGCGTGAGCGGCGATCGCTTCGAGGGCTATGCCGGAGGCTCGAACGCGCTCGCGAACCAGATCCGGGGCAAGCTTCGCCAGGGGGATGTGTTCATCAGCGCGAACCCCAAGGTCAACGCCCGGCTGATGGGACCGTCGAACGGCTCCCGGGTGAGCTGGTACATCTCCTTTGCCGAATCGCCGCTCGTGATCGGCTATGCGCCCACGAGCCGCTTCGCCGCGGACTTCAAGAGCGAGCCGTGGTACCGTGTGCTGATGATGCCTGGAATCAGGATCGGACGTACGGATCCGAAACTCGATCCGAAGGGCGAGCTCACCGTGCAGCTGATGAAGCAAGCCGAGACCGTCTATGGAATCCCCGGCCTGTCCGGCCGCGTGCTCGGTGAGCCCGACAACCCGGGGCAGGTGCTGCCCGAGGAGGCGCTCGTCGGGCGCCTGCAGTCAGGACTGATCGACGCGGGCTTCTTCTATTCAACGGAGACCGCGGAGGCCGGAATTCCTCGCGTGTCATTACCGGCTTCCATCGCCCCCAAGGCCGCCTATACCGTCACGATCCTGCGCGATGCGCCGCATCCCGCCGCCGCGGAACGGTTCGTCGCCTTCCTGCTCGGGCCGGACGGACAGAAGCTCCTCGAGGCGCATGGACTCGGGCTGCAGAAGCTGGCGCTCTCGGGAACCGCGCGCACCGTCCCACGAGATCTCCAATCACTCCTCCAGCGGGCAAACTGACACGCCGCGTTCCTCAGCCCCTCCCGTGGCTCGCAGGACTCCTTGCGGTCTATTTGATCGCGCCGCTCCTTGCGGGAGCGCAGCAAGCGAGCCATGCCAATTGGGGATCGGTTGACGGGACTGCACTGGCCCATGCCTGCGCCGTCTCGATCGCGAGCGCAACCGCCGCCACGATCATCATCGCGGTCGGGGGCATTCCTCTTGGATATCTGCTCGCGCGGACTCCGGGGCGGGCGATGTCGGCGCTCGGCTTTCTCGTTCAGCTGCCGCTCGCCTTGCCGCCTCTCGCGAGCGGCATCCTGCTCCTGTTCCTCGTGGGCTTCAGCACGCCGCTCGGACATGCGCTCGGCGGGGCGCTCACGGACTCGTTCGCCGGCATCGTGCTCGCGGAGGTCTTCGTCGCCTCGCCCTTCCTGATCATCGCGGCGCGCTCGGCGTTCGCCTCCGCCGACCCCATCCTTGAAGGCGTCGGATCCACGCTCGGTCACCGGCCGCTCGAGCTCTTCTTCCGGGTGAGCGTTCCGATCGCCTGGCCCGCCATACTCCCGGGACTGTTGCTCGCTTGGCTGCGCGCCTTCGGCGAATTCGGCGCGACGGTGATGGTGGCGTATCACCCCTACTCTCTGCCGGTCTACACGTACGTCGCATTCGGCGCCCAGGGCCTGCCCGCCATGCTGCCCGTGCTGCTGCCGACGCTGATCATCGCGCTCGGCATCATGATCCTGAGCGGGAGCCTCACCGATCGGCGTCGGACGCCGGCGGGAGAGCTCGCCGCACCCAGCGCGCCTTTGCGCGCGAGCGCCTTGCCACTCGCCCCTCACGATCGATCGAGGGAACCGGGTTCCGCAAGCCCGCCGTCCTCACACTCCGAACGGACGACGCTCGCGCTGCAACTTCACAAGCGCCTCGGCAGCTTCCGCCTGAACCTCGCCTGGTCACCGCACGCGCGCCGTCTTGCGATCCTCGGGCCCTCCGGCTCGGGAAAGTCGCTGACACTCAAGCTGATCGCCGGGATCGAGCCCTGCGATGCAGGGAGCATCGTCGTCAACGGCGTCGAGCTCTCGGGCCGCGACCCCGCCGAGCGAGCGGTCGCCTATGTCCCGCAGAGCTACGGACTGTTTCCCCATCTCACGGTGCTGGAGCAACTCGAGTTTCCCGTCGGGGCCGAGCCGCTCTCGGCGCGGCACTGGATCGATCGACTCGGCCTTCACGGCCTCGAGCGGCGCCGGCCGGACGCTCTCTCGCTCGGACAGCAGCAACGGGTCGCGCTCGCCCGCGCGCTCGTGCGGCCGGCCAACCTGCTGCTGCTCGATGAGCCTTTCTCGGCTCTCGATGCGCCTCTGCGCTCGCACCTGCGCCAGGAGCTGCTCGCGCTTCAGCGGGAGCTCGCCGCTGTGACGATCCTCGTCACCCACGATCCGGCGGAAGCGGCGCTGCTCGCCGATGAGCTTCTGCTGATCGAGAATGGCCTCGCGTTGCAAGTCGGGTCCACTCTCGATGTCTTCAGACGGCCGGTCAACGAGAGAGCCGCGCGCCTGCTCGGCGCGGAGAATGCTGCCGAGGGCACGGCAGTCGGACCCGATCGCATCTCGATCGGTCGCGGCGTGACGCTCGCTGTCGCCGGACCGGCGTTGACGCCCGGCGACCGGATCGGCTGGAGCTGCTCACCGGCACGCGCGCGGATCACCGCTGCCGGAGCCTATCCAGGTGCCGTGGAAAGCGTGACGCTCAGCGGGATCGATCGGCAGGTCACCGTCCGTCTCGGCGAAGCGCGAATCAGGCTTTTCGATGGGCAGTGCGCCGCTCATCCAGGCGACTCTTGTCGCGTCGACATCGATCCGGACTCCATTCAGATCTGGCCGCTCCCTTGATCGAAGCCGGCGCCCCGCTGGGCGGGGTGGTCCGCGGCAGGCCCCGCTGTCGAAGGCGCTTCGGTCGGCCGCTGCATCGGCGTCAGAACGAGCATGGCAAGCAGCGCAGAAAGCGCGGTGAGCAGCGCGCCCAGCCAGAAGGCGAGATGATAGCCGTCGTTCAGGGCGATGAGCGGCGCGGAACCGGCGCGTTGGAGTGCGCCCGTACGCAGATCGGCCAGACTGGCGAGCGCGGCGAGTCCCACCGCCCCGCCCATCATGAAAGAGGTGTTGACCACACCCGAGGCGAGCCCCGATTCGTGAGTGTCGACATCGCTCATTGCAGCGAGGAGCAGCGGGTTGAATGCCATGCCGCCTCCGAATCCGAGAAGCACCATGCCCGGCAAGACATCCCGGATGAACGCGCCGTCGACCGGCCCGCGCGCGAAGAGAGCGAGACCGAGAGCCGCGAGCGCCAAGCCCATCACGAGCGGTCCGCGAATGCCGAACTTGAGCACCATGCGCGCAGACAGGCCTGCCGAGAACGCTGCCATGATCAAATCGGCCGGCAGGAACGCGAGTCCGACACGCAGCGGATCGTAGTGAAGGACGCGCTGGAGGCACAGCGCGGATACGACGAACCACGTGAACAGCCCGGCGGCCCACAGCATGGCCACGACGTTCGCCGCGGCCAGGTTTCGCAGCAAGAACAACCTCAGCGGCACCAGCGGCTCGCGAACGTGCGACTCGATGGCCCAGAACGCGAGCAGCAGGACTGTCGCCAGAGCAAGAAGGCCGCAGGTCCGCACGGACGCCCAGCCGATCTCGTTCGCATTGACGACCGCGTATACCGCAACCATCAACGCGGCGGTGATCGCGACGGCTCCGGCCACGTCGTGCGAGCGCTGAGCCTGCGAGCCGGATTCGCGTGGCAGGAGAGCAGCGCAGAGCGCGTACACGCCGATGCCGATCGGAAGGTTGACGAGAAAGACCGAGTGCCAGCCGAGCGTCTGAGTCAGAACGCCACCCAGAAGCTCGCCGATGCTGCCGCCCGCTGCGCCCACGAACCCGTAGATCCCCATGGCCATCGCCCGCTCCGCGGGCTCGGTGAACAAGCTCATGACGAGCGACAGCGAGACGGCGGCAACGACCGCGCCGCCGACGCCCTGCACCGCACGGGCGGCGATCAATTCGAACTGCGTCTGTGAGAGTCCGCACGCGAGCGAGGTCACTGTGAACACCAAGAGCCCGGCGAGGAACAAGCGCCGCTGCCCATAGAGATCTCCCAGCCGCCCGCCGAGCAGCAGAAAGCCGCCGAAGGTGAGCAGGTACGCATTCAGCACCCAGGTGAGGCCGGCGCGCGAGAAGCCCAGGTCGGATTGAATCGAGGGCAGCGCGACGGTGACGATCGTCGTGTCGAGCACGATCATCAACACGCCGAGGCAAAGCGCGTACAGGGCAAGCAAGCGCCGCCGGGTTGCCGGCCGATCACTCACGGGGGCATCTCATCAGCTTGGGGTGGACGCAGTCTGAGGGCGCGGAGCCGTTCCGTCCACCGCAACGATTCTCTTTAGAGATTTAACTAGAGATATACTAATTAATTATATGATATTAATACAATTTAAGAGAGAGACGATGGGCTCTGGCGGAGAGGGAGGGATTCGAACCCCCGAGCCCCGTGAAGGGCTGCCGGTTTTCAAGACCGGTGCAATCAACCGCTCTGCCACCTCTCCGCCGCGGCCGTCGGGACGCCGCGGGCGGCATGCTATCAAAATCTGTCCGGCCAATACGTGCGTGGTACCTGGTCTCGCGCCGCTGAAGGGCGAGGCCTGCCGCACGCGCGGGTCAGGCGAGGTACGTTCCCGTCGCGAGCGCCCGCTCGGGTACCCACATGCCGTGGAACGTCGAGCGTACGCGCACCGGGAGCTTGAGGAGCGCGAGCGGCCCGTCCGAAAGGCGCTGCGCATCGAGTACCGCGAGGTCGCTGCGGTTCTCCGCGATGCGGTTGACGATGACGATCAGGTATCCCGCCCCTTCCGGCGCCCCCGGCTTCACGACGAAGTTCGGCTCGTGCACGCCGCAGTTCTCGCCCGCCGACCAGGCCGCAAGCTCGCTGCGCTGGTGGTCGAAGCGACCGATAGCGCCGAAGCCCATCTCTCCCGCCTTCGCCGTGGGCGATCGACAAATGCCGTACCCATACCGGTACGGCTTGCCGACATACCGATCGTCGCACTTGGGCATTTCGCACGGCGCCTGCGAGAGCAGGCTTGCCTCGTACCCGTCGTGCTTTCCACCGAGATCGAACGTGAGCCGCGTTAGGAGCGGCGGCACGGGTTTGAACGGCGAGCCGTCGTACGTCGGAAAGAAGTCGAAGCAGTTGCCCCGGTACAGGCACAAGTCGAGATGGACCTTCGAGCCCTCGTTGTATGCGTTCATCATGTGGCCTGCGCTCACGGCAGGCCCGCGGAACCAGCGGATCTCGCTCGCCGGGCCCCGCCGCGGGAGAATGGCGAAGTGGCTCTGCTGCTCCGGATGCCAGCGATAGAACGGGCCTCCGGATTTGATCACGTCGAGCTCCGTGATCAGCGGAAAGAACGGCGCGATGATGTGAGTATCCGTCACGGCAAAGTCGTGCACCATGCCGGGATAGGGCATGTCGAACCAGGCCTCGTGCACGATCTTTCCGGCGGCATCGGCGATGTAGAACGCGAAGTCCCGCGTGCAGTCTCCGCGCGCCTGGTAGGAGAACATGAGCAGCTCGTTGCGGTGCAGATCGAGCTTCGGATGAGCCGTGAGGCTCACCGCCTTCACGGCGCCCGCGAAATCCCACGTGCCGCGCGTCGCGAGCGTGTCGGGGTCCACCTCGACGGGCAGCGAGTCCTCTTTGAGGATCAAGAGCTTTCGGCCATGCCAAACGGCGTTCGTGTTGGCGGTCCCCATGCTCTTGCCGGCGACGCTCGGATCGTTCGTGTAGCGGTTGCGGTAGCGACCAAAGAGCGAGCGGCGCGCCTTCTCCTGGAGCAGGAAGCGCTCGTTGCGCACCCAGCGGCTGCGGTAATCGACATGTCCGTTGTCGAACCGGAACATGTGCGCCATGCCCTCCCCGTCGATGAAGACATCATCCTTGAACATCGGGGGATACTGGCGGTCCGGTCCGCATCGATAGAGCGTCCCGTTGAGATCTGCGGGCACCTCGCCCTGGGCGACCTCCAGATCGCGAATGTCCGATTCGACGCGAAGCGGAGCGCCCCAGCCGCGGTAAAGCGGGATATCCGAAAATGCCACAGCCATGAATGCACTCTCCCCTCGCGCCGAACGGCGACTCGATCATCGAGCCGAACCGCGATCCGGCGGTCGAGCGAGTCAATACTCGACCGGCTTCGATGCAAAATCAATGGTCGCGCGCCGCGGCGCGCAGCAGTTCCACGACGTATGCCTTGGCGCGCCGGCATGCCTCGCCCAGCGATTCGCCCGAGGCGAGCTGCGCGGCGATAGCGGACGCGAGCGCGCAACCGGTCCCACGTTGCTCCGCCCGAATTCGCGGCGAGGCGATTCGCTCCGGGGCCCGATCCTGCGATATCAGCCAATCGACCGCTTCGTCTCCTCTGCCGTGCCCGCCCTTCAACAAGACCGCACGCGGCCCGAGCGCAAGGATTCGCCGCGCCTGAGCCGTGAGCGCGGCCTCGTCGTCGGCCGGACGCTCATCGAGTAGGACGACCGGACGCTCGTCGAGCAAGACGGCCGCTTCCGGAATGTTGGGCGTCACGAGTGTCGCATGCGGAAGAAGTCTCTCCTTCATCGCCGCAATACCCTCGGCATCGAGGAGCGCTCCTCCAGAGGACGCGGCCAGCACCGGATCGAGAACCCAGGGTAACGCTTCGTGCCCCCGCAGCCCCTCGGCAACGGCCTCCACCGTCGCGCGGCTCCCCAGCATGCCGAGCTTGACCGCCCCGGGCTCGCGCGTCTCGAAGGCCGCCTCGATCTGAGCGCGAACGGCGGCCGGCGGCACGTGGTGGATGCTCGCCACTCGTCGATTGGATTGCGAAGTCACGGCGGTGACGACGCAAAGCGCATCGGCGCCGAAGTCTGCGAGAGTCCGCACGTCGCGAGCGAGTCCCGCCCCGCCGCTCGAGTCCGATCCGGCGATGACGAGGACGGCGGGCCGTGTCATGCGCCGAAGGCAACGAGCGCGAAGTGGGAGTGACCCTGCCGCTGCAGAGCCCGAGCCGCCCGCCAGGCGCGCAAGCCGGTTCGACAGCACAGCACGATGCGCGGCTCGGTCGGAAAGCGAGCCTCTCCCCGCTCGACCTGCTCTACGCCGATGCGCAGCGCCGCGGCAATCGGCGAGATCGGCGCCTCCTCGAGGCTTCGCAAATCGATGACGATGTCGGCGCCCGAGACATCGCTTGCCGAGATGAACGGTATCGCCGTGCCGGCAGGCTCCGAAGCGCCCGCGAAGGAGAAGCCCCCGATCCGCAGTGTGCGAAAGTCGATCGTGACGATCCGACCGAGCGCCGCGGGCTCGAGGCCGAGCAACACGGCGAGCGTCATGTGTGCTTGGAGGCTCCCGATCACCCCAACGACCGTGCCGAGCACGCCGGCCTCCGCACACGATCCGGCTTGGCCGGGCATCTCGGGAAACACGGCGCGGTAGCTCGGCGCTCCGCCGCAGAAGGCTCCGACATAGCCTGACAGTCCGAGCGCGGACGCGCTGACGAGCGGCTTGCCCGCGCGCTGGCACTCGTCGCTCAGCACGTACGTCACCGCGAAGCTGTCCGCCGCGTCGATCGCCAGATCGGCATCCTCGATCAGACGAGCAGCGTTGGAGGGCGCCAAGCGCTCGGCGACCGCATCGATCCGCACCGCCGGATTCATTTTCAATAGCGCAGCCTGCGCCGCGCGCGCCTTCGGCAGCCCGAGATCGCTCATGCGATAGAGCGGCTGGCGATGCAGGTTCGACTCCTCCACGCGATCGTGGTCGACGATCACGATCCGACCGATGCCGGCCGCACACAGATACTGCAGAACCGGGCACCCGAGCCCGCCGGCGCCCACCACGAGCACCGAGGCCGCGCCGAGCTTCGCCTGTCCCGCGGCTCCGACTTCGGGCAGCACGACCTGGCGCGAGTAGCGATCGCTCACGGCGCCGCCTCGAGCCACTCTCTCGTGCGGGCTTCCGGATCGGGATTCCGCACGATGTCGGTCACGACCGCGGCGACATCGGCACCGGCCGCGAAGACGCCGGGCAGCCGCTCGGCGGTGAGCCCTCCGATCGCGACAAGTGGAATGAGTCCCACTCTACTTTTCCATTCCTTCAGACGCTCGAGCCCCTGCGGTGCCCAGGGCATGACCTTGAGCAGGGTCGGATAGATCGGTCCGAGGGCGACGTAGTCCGGATCGAGCGCAAGCGCGCGGTCGAGCTCGGCATGATCGTGAGTGCTGATCCCGATCCGTATGCCTGCCCGGCGCAGCGCCGCCGTATCCGCGCCATCGAGATCCCCCTGCCCGAGGTGCACGAAGTCGCAGTGCTCCTCGAGCGCAATCTGCCAGTAGTCGTTGACGATCAGCTGCGCGCCGAGCCGCGCGCAGTGCTCCTTCGACTCCACGATTTGCTCCCGCACCTCATCGAATGGACGGTCCTTCACGCGCAGCTGGACCAGCCGCACGCCGAGCGGCAGGAGGCGCTGGACCCACGCCGCGCTGTCCACGATCGGATAGATGCTGGGGAGCGTCATGGTCAACCGAGGAATGCTTTGCCGATCACGGGCGTGGACGGCGCGGCCATCTCGCGCGGCTCCATCGGACCTGCCAGCCGCGCCGCGCGACCGGCCTCGACCGCTTGAGCGAACGCGGCCGCCATCCGAGCCGGCTCGGCCGCCTCGGCGACCGCCGTGTTGATCAGCACGGCATCGAACCCGAGCTCCATCGCCTGCGCGGCATGTGAAGGCACACCGATGCCGGCGTCGATGACGAGCGGCACGTCCGGGAAGTGGGCTCGCAGCGCCTTGAGTCCGAACAGATTATTGAGGCCCCGCCCCGAGCCGATCGGCGCCCCCCAAGGCATCAAGGCCTTGCAGCCTGCGGCGAGCAATCGCTCGGCCACGACGAGATCCTCGGTGGTGTACGGGAAGACCTGGAAGCCTTCGGCCGCGAGCGCCCGTGCTCCCTCGACGAGCCCGAACACGTCCGGCTGCAGCGTGTCGTCCTCACCGATCACCTCGAGCTTGATCCACGGGGTGCCGAACACTTCCCGCGCCATTTGTGCGGTGGTCACGGCTTCCTTCACCGAATGGCAGCCGGCGGTGTTGGGCAGCACGCGTATCCCGAGGCCGCGGATGATCGACCAGAAGCCCTGCCCCGCCCGCTCGCCGCCCGACTCCCGCCGCAGCGAGACCGTCACGATCTCCGCGCGCGAGGCCCGGATCGCCTCCGTGAGGATCGCCGGAGACGGGTAGCGCGAGGTGCCGAGCAGCAGCCTCGAGGAAAGCTCGGTGTCGTAGAGCTTCAGCATCTAACCGCCTTGCATGGGAGCGAGCACTTCCAGGCGGTCGCCTTCGCCCACCCGCGCGGTCTCCCGCGCGCCGGCGGGGACGAACTCGCCGTTGAGCGCCGTCGCGACGACGGCGCCACCGAATCCCATCTCCTCGAGCACCGTCGCGAGATCCGGCGCGGCCGTCTCATGCCAGGCGCCGTTCACGAGAATCCTCATCGACCATCACCTCCGGAGAGATACGACC
>JASHTA010000281.1 GCA_030040795.1 Gammaproteobacteria bacterium
TACATCGCAATGTGCGCCGGCGTACGCGCAAGTTGGCTCCCGATTCACACGCAGATCTTCTCGGCGCCGGCGGAGCGTCATTTCACGCGACCCGGGAGCGTACGTTCGGTCAGACCGCTTTGGGCGGAGGCCGTGTGAAAACGCTGCAGTGAATCGATAAAATGGTGGAACGCATTCGACTCGCACGCAGTCATGAAGCGATTCCTGCTGCGCCGGATGCTTGCCAACAATGGATATCCGCTAGAGCGCCGCAAATGGCAGACCATGCCGCATCTACCCGGCCACTTCGTGTCGCGATTGTCGGGGGTGGTATCAGTGGATTGGCCGCGGCGAATGCGCTTGTACGCCGCGGGGTTGAGGTTCGCCTGTTCGAGCAGGCGCAGACGCTTCGGGAGGTGGGCGCGGGCCTCATTGCTTATCCGAACAGCTTGCGACAACTGGAGCGCATGGGGTTGAAGGACGCGCTCGCTGCCGTTGGCGCGGCGGTCGGTGCAGGGTCTCGGTACTGCCGCAAGGATGGAACAACAGTTGGTGCGATTCTTACTGCCGATTCGCAGGGTTGGAATGGGTTGTGGGGCTTGCATCGCGCTGATCTCTTGGACGTGTTGGCTGCGGCGCTGCCGCCGGACACTGTGTACACCGGACATCGTTGCATCGATTTCTCCCAAGACGACAAGCTGGCGACCATCAGTTTCGAAAATGGAACTCAGGTCAATGCCGATGTAGTCGTCGCGGCTGACGGCATAAAGTCGGCTCTGCAGAAATGGGTCGTCCCGCCGTCGTGGCCAGTGTATTCAGGAGTTCGCGCTTATCGAGGTCTGGTGCCGCGTCACCGCTTACGGAATTGGCGAGATCGGACCCACCAAGTGTGGATGGGCGATGGGAAGCATTTCATGGTATATCCGGTTCGTCGCGGCGAGTTGCTGAATTACGTGGGTTTCGTTCCAACGAGTAGCGCGACCATCGAATCCTGGTCCGCCGTTGGTGACCGCGATGAGCTCGCCAACTCCTTTGCCGATTGGGATCCGGAAATCACGGAGTTGCTAAGCGAGGTCGACACGTGCTTCTGGTGGGGGCTGTATGACAGAGAGCCGCTGGAAAGATGGACGACTGGCCGCTTGGTTCTGCTAGGCGATGCCGCCCATCCAATGCTTCCACATCTTGGGCAGGGTGCCAACCAGGCCGTTGAGGACGGCGTCGCGCTGGCAGTCTTGCTGGAAGGTCGCCCCTCATCCGCAGTGCCGAGCATTCTGCGCGAATATGAGAGGTTCCGAAGGGCGCGCACGGATATCATTTGGGCGGAAGCACGGAGAAATGGCCTGCGTTACGACTCGCGCTATGAATCCCTTGAGCAGCGAGACGAGGAAATCCGCAATTCTGCCGCGTTCCGCAAGTCGCTTTACGACTATGATGTCGAGCACGCCGCGGTGGCTTTACGCAACGCGAATCTCTGAACGTAACAGATTGCTTTTCGGACCGGCCTTCTCGCGAGCGATCGGCGAAAGGTTGTGTTTGTGATTTCCACAGGCGCTTCTGTCTGCGGTCGGATCATGCTCAAAATGCGCACCTACTCGCGCGGTTACCGCCATGAGTCACCCGGTACGATGCGCTTCATGAACTCGTCGAACATCGGAACTGTGAAAGCGGTATCGCCGTGACTGGGACTCCACACCATCCCCTTCGCAATTAGCGAGCTACGCGTGGGTGCCAGTGATGAAACTGCTGCTTCGAATGAAGCAGCTATATCGCCTGATCGGTGCGGCCCGGGTCCAAGCTCGGCCATGGCACGGAGGTATTTTTTCTCCTTTGGGGTGAGCCTGTCGAATCGTACCCGGAAGAAACTTTCATCGAGAGCGGCAATCGCCGTGACCGACGCCTGCCTTACTACCCCTGGCAATATCGGTGACTGCTTGGCGGCGAGCCACGTATGGCTTCCCCACTCCTGCAGGAAATATGCGTAGCCTCGGGTGACCTGAAGAATTAAGTCCATGGCCTCAGGCGTAATGCTCACGCTCTCGTCTGCCAATGGCTTCTCGATCGCCAGTCTTGCGGGCTCTGGTGGTAGAGCTCCGACGGTAGGGAAATCGAACAACCTCTCGGCGTAGGATTTCGCGTTTCCCATCTGCCCTCGCAACTGCGGGAGTCCGGCGCCTACCAGGACGACCGGCAGTCGTCGCTGTTCCGTGCGGTGCATCGCCGTAATCAAGACGGCCAACTGAGGTTCCTCGACGTACTGCAATTCGTCGATGAAAATCGCCAGCGCTGTTTCCGCAACCTTTGCGGCCAGACCAACTTGCTCGAACAGTGCTTGAAGGTCGTGCTCAAGGTCGCCGTTGTCGGCGAGGCCCGGTTCTGGCTCATAGTCAAGACCGACCTCGATGTCGGCGTAGGTCATCTTGAGCATCTTGGCGAATCCGGCCAATGCGCGCAGTCCCCGCACGGCAAAATCCTTCGCCTTTTCAATCTGGCTGAGTCGCAGCAGTGCTTGCCGAAGCTGCGGCGCGAGTAATGAGGGAAGTGATCGTCCTTCCGGTGCCTCGATGCGCACGGTGTGGATGCCAGCCGCCTCGGCGTCTTCACGTATCCGATCCAGGAGCACGGTTTTCCCCACACCGCGCAGGCCGACAAGCATGGCGCTTTTGGCCGGGCGTCCGATACGTGCCCGCTCGAGCGCTATTTGGAGCGTGGCGCGTAGTTCATCTCTGCCGGCCAATTCTGGAGGCGGAGTACCAGCGCCGGGAGCAAAAGGGTTTCGTACGGGATCCATAGCCAATTATATCAATCTTTTAAGAGTTATTAAAATATAATAATATTAGTAATTTACGTACATAGCCGAGCTGCGCGGGACCACACGCAATGGCGCGCGCTTGGGCGTAGGATAATGAAAAGTAACGGAAAATTAACGAGCCGGGCTGAGGTTCGATTCCCATCACCCGCTCCATTCTCACGCTTCGCCGCGCATGCTGCCCCAAGGGGTTCACTAGAACCGGTCTTTGAACAGGCGGCGCCCGTCAGAAAGACAAAACAGGGGATACGGCCCCTGCGGCCGTGCTCGGCGCGGATAACGGAGTCGGGTCTATCGATGCTCTACGCCCGAGTGTCGACACCACCACTGTCAACTCGGCCTGACTTGCCACTTCCAACAGGGCGCGATGGCCACGTATCCAAATACAGATCGACCACGCGATGAAGTTCCTTTCGCGAGCTACCCGCCTTCGCTTGCAGCGCCAATCCTTGGATCATGACGGCGCAGAAACGTGCAAGATCGGCCGCCGATCCACGCGGCAACTCCCCGGCTTCAATGGCGCGATTGAATCGCTCCTTGAAAGCCCGCTCCGACGCCACATGCATGTCTCCGATATGCTCTTTGACTTGGCGCGACATGTTGAAGCACGTCATTGCACCCTGCACCCCGAAGCATCCGCTACCAGGGTTCTCCGGGTCTGACGACCCCGATCGACCCGAGCCGCTCGATCCTGACCCAGCAGCGGGAACAGCGCCCGATCGAGTGGAATGCCAATACCGGAAAAGTGCGAATGGGCAGGATATGTTCCAGCAGCCTACGTGGCTGGTGAGAGGCTGTCGGCAGGATGCTCCGATAGGAACCTCTTCGCGTGAGCGAGCTGCGTGAGGTCAGGGTCTGCGCCCTTCCACGCGTTGAGAAAGTCCAGATACTCCTTCGCAGCGCTCCGAGAATCGCTCATCCTTTCGCTGCAGAGGGCAATCCCGTAAAGCGCAAATCCCGACCGCGGGCGTTCAATCAACTCCTGCCGATAAGCCGCCTTCGCATCGGCAAAATCGCGGGCTGCAAAAAGCGCTGCCGCCTCGGTCTCGCTGACGGGCCGTATGAAGAGCGGCGGTTCGTGGTAACCGAGCGCCTTCTCTTCTCGCGCTGCTCGATCGAAAACGGCCTTCGCATTTGCCGTCTGCATCTCTGCTTGCAATGCGGAACCGCGCAGCTCCAGCGACATCACGGAGAGAATGCCGAGCAACGGCTGGAGGTTGGCGTCGGACATCACGGGAATTTTTGGCGGGCCGGTCCGCGCGATCCCATCATCATTGGACATCGTCTTGGGCGGCATCTGCTCGTCTTTCGCCTGTTGTGTCATCCGCCAAAGCTCCGCGTCAAATTGCACGGATTGGGTCTGGGCCGTCTCAGCATGCCGCGTCTCGGCCGCCAGCATTCCTCTCCCGAGCGTAACCAGCTCGTGCGCGAGAAATCGCATGTTCGGCTGCGAGGCCGGCGGCTCATTGGCCTGCGCAAGAGCGACGACCTCTCCCCATTCGCCAACGCGCAACGCAACGGGCAGCTGTGGGTTGAGCCGCGCGATCGAATCGCGCGGCGAAGAGGGATAAAGCGTCGAATCGAGCTCGCCACGCGCGCTCACCAGTTTCCTGGAGTATTCCCTGGCCTCTTTGAATTTGCCCTCTTCCAGCAGGTTCGCTACGGCATACATCAGGTTATGGACGTAATTCCAATCGTCGTCCACGCCCACGTGCTGGGTGCGCATATAGGCTTCGTCCACCCGCATTGACGCATCGAACGCCTGTTCCGCCTTGGCGTAGTTTCCCAGCCGGTAGTAAATGTGCCCCGGCATGTGCACCATGTGCCCCGATGCAGGTGCGAGGCTCGGCAATAGCTGCGCGCTATGCAGCGCGAGCTGGGGGTCCTGTGCCTCCAGCGCGTGAATGTAGTAATGATTCGCTGCCGAATTGCCGGGATCTTCCTTGAGCACTCCCTGCAGCAGCGCCAATCCCTCTTTGCCGCCGATACCCACTGACAGTGCCAGGAAGATCCGCGCCTGAGTATCCTTCGGATATTCCTTTACCAGTTTGCGCCAGATAGTGACAAAGGGAGAGAAATCTGGCATCCCTCTAGCGTTCTCCATTGCGGCTTCGTGGGCGGCATCCGCGTCGATATACATCTGCTCTCGTTTGCCGACATACTTTTCCAAGCTTTTGGCCTTCGCGAGCGAGACAGCCGCGTAATCAGGCGATGTGCTGTGGTAGTAGTTTTCGGCGCGATAAAGCCCCCAGTAGCACATCGCGCACCGCGGATCGACCCGCACCGCCTGCTCGAACGCCCGCGCGGATTCGTAGTCCCAAAAGTCGTGCAGCAGGTTCAGTCCCTGGTTGAACCACGCCTGCGCCTTGGGCGTCGCCGTAATCTGCATGCTCACGGTGCCAGTGCCGCTCATTTTCTCCGGCATCGGCAACCGATCCGGCGGAATCTCGTCCTTCATCTCCATCACCGGACTCGACATTGGGCTCACGGGAGGAACGGCAGCCGAAACGACCGTGACGGAGATCCCGCATACCGTCAGAAGGACAACGGCGAGGCGGCGGGAAAGTGGGAAACGCGGCAATGTTCGCAATGAGCACCTCTCCGGCGTTCGACTCCTCAGTATTAACGGGCAGCGCACCGCGCCTGGGTCATTCCGACACACAAAGCGGCCATCAGGACGGCTTTCAGCCGGTCGCAGCGCGATTCGGAGATACCATTTGCGGTCGTTCGTCGTTCGTCATTCGTCGTGCGCCGAGCCGGCTAACGCTGTATGAGTATGCGCTGGCCCGGGAAATCGAAACACACGACGTGCTGAGCAAAGAAGTTCGCCCCGATAAAGCCGTCCACGCCCGGAGGCTCAGAGAATACGAGAGGTCGAAGTTCCAGCGGTCCGAAGTCGACATTATTCAGCCGGAAGAGTTTGGTGCGTACGGCATTGCTCACGACCTTTGCCCGCATTTGGTCGATACGTGCCTTACGGATGGCAGAGAAGGGAAACCCCGTATCCCACACTAACGTCAGATCTCCAAAATCGGTTTGCGCTTTGGCAATACCACCCACAAATGGCACGGCGGTCCCTAGGCAACCCGCGCCCGCGATGTCCGCGCTTATAGGGGGTATCAGCGTCATCTTGCCGTCTCGGTAGTCGAGCACGATTCGATACCGGGCGAAGGGTGACGGTCCGATAAAACCCTGCGCACCATAGTTCGATGCGCCGTGAACATCATCCACGAGCCCGGCAATGTTGGTGAAAATCGCACGGCCAATCCGGAGACGGGGGACATTGAAGGTCGGCGATTCCGTAACATTTCCCTTGACGTCCATTCCGCGCCGAACGGGTCCCGTTGGTGTAATGCCTACCTCATCCAGAGTGGCGCGTGTAAGCGTTAGAGAATCCCCGCCTAGATCGAACAGCAAGCGTACTTTATGACCATCGATTTCGGCGGGCAGAACTGGGAAGTGACTCACGATCGCAAGTGGTACGGTTGTCGGTGGACCCGCCACCGACTCGCCGCCTGCCAA
>JASHTA010000282.1 GCA_030040795.1 Gammaproteobacteria bacterium
GGAGATGCGGGCGCTGCGGGAGGCGCAGGAGCCGCGGCAGATGCCTGCGGTCCGGTTTCCTCCGACCGAACGGCGATAACGATGTCGCCCGCATTGACATGTCCGCCCTTGCTCACCGCGACGCGCTCGACGACGCCTCCCACGGTCGATGGCACGTCCATCGTCGCCTTTTCCGTCTCGAGGGTGAGGAGCGGAGTCTCGGGCTCGATGGTGTCGCCGGGCTTGACGAGCACGTCGATGACGGTCACGTCCTTGAAATTGCCCATGTCGGGCACTCGCACATCGATGACGCGACTCACGGTGAGGGGACCCCGGCAGCTTCAGGACAGGCGTGGATTGGGCTTCGTGGGATCGATTCCGTACGCGGCGATCGCCTTGGCGACGGTCGCGCGGTCGATCTTGCCCTCATCCGCAAGGGCCTTCAGCGCGGTGACCGTGATGAAGTGGCGATCGACCTCGAAGTGCTTGCGCAGGGCAGCGCGCGAGTCCGACCGGCCGTAGCCGTCCGTGCCGAGCGTGACGTAGCGAGTGCCGATCCACTCGCGGATCTGGTCGGGAACGTTGCGCACGTAGTCCGTCGCGGCAACGACTGGACCCTCGCACTTCTCGAGGCAGCGTTGCACGTATGGCACGCGTGCCGGCTGATCAGGATGCAGGATGCTCCAGCGCTCGCATTCGATCGCCTCGCGGCGCAGCTCGCTGAAGCTCGTGACGGAGAACACATCCGCAGGCACGCCGTGGTCGGCCTCGAGCAGCTGCGCGGCCGCGAGACACTCGCGCAGGATCGTGCCGGACCCGAGGAGCGTCGCACGCACGCGACCGCGTCCGCCGCTCTGAAGCGGATACATGCCCTGCAGGATACCGGCCTCGGTGCCCTTCGGCATGGCCGGCTGCGCGTAGTTCTCGTTCATGCACGTGATGTAGTAGAAGACCTTCTCCTGCTCGACATACATGCGGCGAAGCCCGTCGTGAATGATGACGGCAAGCTCGTAGGCGTAGGTCGGGTCGTACGAGACGCAGTTTGGCACCGTGGTCGAGACGAGCTGGCTGTGGCCGTCCTGGTGCTGCAGGCCTTCTCCGGCGAGCGTCGTGCGGCCGGCCGTCGCGCCGATCAGGAATCCGCGCGTCTGGCTGTCGCCCGCCGCCCAGATGAAATCGCCCACGCGCTGGAAGCCGAACATCGAGTAGAAAATGTAGAACGGCACCATGTTGACGCCGTGGTTCGCGTAAGCCGTGCCGGCTGCGATCCACGAGCAGAGCGACCCCGCCTCGTTGATCCCCTCCTCGAGCATCTGGCCCTTCTTGTCCTCGCGATAGGACATGAGCGTCTCGGCGTCCTGCGGGGTGTAGAGCTGTCCGACGGAGGAGTAGATGCCGATCTGGCGGAACAGGCCCTCCATGCCGAAGGTGCGCGCCTCGTCCGGCACGATCGGCACGACGTACTTGCCGATGCTCTTGTCCTTCAGCAGGATCGTGAGCACGCGCACGAAGGCCATCGTGGTGGAGATCTCGCGCTCTCCCGTGCCCTCGAGCACGGGCTGGAAGGCATCGAGAGGCGGCAGCTCGAGCGGCGGCGCCTGGATCTGCCGCGCCGGAAGATAGCCGCCGAGCGCCTCGCGCTTGGCGTGCAGGTACCGCGCTTCCTCGGAGCTCTCGTCGGGCTTGCGGAACGGGACGCTCGTGATGTCCTCGTCCGAGACCGGGAGGTTGAAGCGGTCGCGGAACGTCCGGAGCGTATCGACGTCGAGCTTCTTTTGCTGGTGCGCGATCATCTGGCCCTCGCCGCCCTTGCCGAGCCCGAAGCCCTTCACGGTCTTGGCGAGGATCACGGTCGGCTGTCCCTGGTGCGTCGAGGCCGCCCAGTACGCGGCGTAGACCTTGCGCGCGTCGTGCCCACCGCGGTTCAGCCGCCAGATGTCCTCGTCCGACATGTTGGCGACCATGGCCTTGAGCTCCGGGTACTTCCCGAAGAAATGCTCCCGCGTGTAGGCGCCGCCCTTGGCCTTGAAGTTCTGATACTCGCCGTCGACGCACTCCTCCATCACCTTGGGCAGCAGGCCCTTGTCGTCCCGCGCGAAGAGTGGATCCCAGCGCGAGCCCCAGAGCACCTTGATAACGTTCCAGCCTGCACCGAGAAAGGCGGCCTCGAGCTCCTGGATGATCTTGCCGTTGCCGCGCACGGGTCCGTCGAGACGCTGCAGGTTGCAATTGATGACGAAGATGAGATTGTCGAGCTGCTCGCGCACCGGCATGGTGATCGCGCCCATCGACTCGGGCTCGTCCATCTCGCCATCGCCGAGGAAACACCACACCTTGCGGTCCGAGGGCTTCACGAGCCCACGATGCTCGAGGTAGCGGATGAAGCGCGCCTGGAAGATCGCCTGCATCGGCCCGAGCCCCATCGAGACCGTGGGGAACTGCCAGAAGCTCGGCATGAGCCAGGGATGCGGATAGGACGACAGCCCCTTCCCGTCCGCCTCCTGCCGGAAATGGTGCAGATGCTCCTCGGTGAGGCGCCCCTCGAGATACGCTCGCGCATAGATGCCGGGCGAGGAGTGGCCCTGGAAGAAGACGAGATCGCCGGGATGGCTCGCCGAGGGCGCGCGCCAGAAGTGGTTGAAGCCGACCTCGTAGAGCGTCGCGGACGATGCGTAGCTCGAGAGATGCCCGCCGTACTCCGAGGAGATGCGGTTCGCCTGCACGACCATCGCGAGCGCGTTCCAACGCAGGTAGGCCTCGAGGCGCCGCTCGATGGCACGGTCGCCGGGATACTCGCGCTCCTGGCCCGGCGAGATGGTATTGACGTAGGCCGTATTCGGCTTGAACGGCAGATAGGCGCCCGAGCGGCGCGTGTAATCGATGAGGCGCTCGAGCAGGAAGTGCGCCCGCGCCGGCCCGTGCACTCTCAGCACGGAGTCGATCGACTCGAGCCACTCCTGGGTCTCGACGGGATCGAGATCTTGAAGCTTCGGCAGTTCAGTCATGGGGGAAATCACTCAACATGGCCGCCGGCGAACCTCACGGGTCTCGAGCGCGGCGGGCGCGCGCGGCCGCTGTGCTACGATGCGGACAGCCCATCCGCGTGAATTCGCATCGTCCGAACAACGTTCACCCATGATCCGGATTTCACTCGCGACGGTCAAGCAACCAGGGCGTGAGCGCGCACGGTGCCCACAGTGCAGCCACGCCGTGCGCGAGTAATGCCCGGCCTGCCCTTTCCCCCGCTGCCGCGGCCTCCAGTCGTGACGCATCGCCGACGTTTGAGCGAGCGTGCCGCGGCCGGCCTCGACGCGATCCTCGCAATTCTACCGGAAGAGGCCGACGAGGCGCTCCTCGCGCGGCTCCCGCAGAGCGAGCGCTGGCGCAGGCTCCACGCCCGCCCTGGGCTCACGGCAGGCACGGTGCGCACCGCGACTCTGGCGAACGCTCGAGATACCCGGGCCGTGCTCGGAATCCTGCCTCGGCGCGCCGGTGCCTTCGAGGCCCTGGCGCTCGCCGGGCGCATGCTCAAAGAAGCCGACTGCCGCGAGTCCGAGCGGCTCGCGCTCGTCGCGCTTGCGCGGGCCGGCGAGGGTGCGCTTGGGGCGCTGCTCTCCGCCGCGCTCGCTCACGCGTTCGAGCTGCCCGCCTTCCGCAAGCCGCGCGCCGCGAAGCGCAGGATCCGCCACATCGAGCTGGCCGATGCCGCACGACTCGACCTGCCGTACCTCGAGGCTGCTGCGAACGGCAACAACGTCGCTCGCTTCCTCACCGCCCTGCCGCCCAACGTGCTCGATGCGCGCTCGTATCGGCGCTTCATCGCCGCACTCGCGCACGATCACCGGCTTACCGCACGCTGGCTCGACGAGCGCGCTCTCGAGCGCCTGGGTGCCGGCGCCTTTCTCGCCGTGGCAAAGGGCAATGCGGAGCGCACGGCTGGCATCGCCCACCTGAGCTATCGCCCCGGTAGGCGCCGCGGTCCACCGGATGTGGCGCTCGTCGGCAAGGGCATCCTGTTCGACACGGGCGGCACCAACTTGAAGCCGCATCGCGCGATGCTCGACATGCACACGGACATGGCCGGAAGCGCCGTCGCGCTCGCCACGCTCGCCGCGCTGTCCCGCTTGCGCGCGCCGCTCGCGGTGGACGCCTGGGTCGCCGTGACGGAGAACTCGATCGGCCCACGCGCCTATCGGCCGCAAGAGGTGGTCCGCGCCGCAAACGGCACGACCATCCAGGTGATTCACACGGATGCGGAGGGGCGCATGGTGCTCGCCGACACGCTCGCGCTCGCAGGCCGCACCCGGCCGCGGCTCATGATCGACTTTGGGACTCTCACCGGGACGTGCGTGTATGCGCTGACGGAGCGGATGAGCGGCGTGTTCACGAACGAGCCCCGTCTTACGGAGACGCTCCTCGCGGCAGGCCGCGCGAGCGGCGAGCGGGTGTGGAATTTTCCACTCGACCCGGATTACGACTCCGACCTCGAGAGCAAGGTCGCCGATGTCCTGCAGTGCGCGACGGAGGCCAAGGGCGATCACATTCTCGCCGCGCGTTTCCTCAGCCGGTTCGTGCCCGAGGGCGTTCCCTGGGTGCACCTCGATCTGTCCTCGGCGCTGCGGCCCGGCGGTCTCGGCCACATTCATACCGATGTGACCGGCTTCGGTGTACGGTATGCGCTCGAGCTGCTCCTGAAGACCCGCGTGCTCGATGAGCTGAAGACCCTCGCATGAGCACTCCGCAAACGAGCGCATTGAGGCTGCGGCGGCCCGACGATTGGCACCTGCACCTGCGCGACGGCGACGAGATGGGCGCGGTGTTGCCTTTCACGTCCGCGAGATTCGCGCGCGCGATCGTCATGCCGAACCTCAAGCCGCCCGTCATCACGACGGAGCTCGCGCTCGCCTATCATCGCCGCATCTGCTCGCGCCTACCCGCGGGCGCCGCATTCCAGCCGCTCATGACGCTCTACCTCACCGATCGGACCGACCCCGCCGAGGTGGACCGCGCGAGAGAGAGCGGACGCATCTTCGGCTTCAAGCTCTACCCCGCGGGCGCAACGACCCACGCCGAATCGGGCGTCACGGACGTGCGGCGGGTCGATCGAGTGCTCGAGCGCATGAGCGAGGCCCGCATGGTCCTGCAGGTCCACGGCGAGGCGACGGACCCCTCCGTCGATATATTCGACAGGGAAGCGCATTTCATCGACGCGGTGCTCGCGCCGCTCGCGCAGCGCCATTCGCGCCTGCGCATCGTGCTCGAGCACATCACCACGGCGCACGCCGTGCGGTTCGTGCGTGGTGCACGGCCCGGCATCGCCGCGACGATCACCCCGCAGCACCTCTTGCTCAATCGCAATGCGCTCTTTGCCGGCGGCATCCGCCCGCATCATTACTGCCTGCCGGTGCTCAAGAGCGAGGCCGATCGCGAGGCGCTCGTCGCGGCTGCCGTCAGCGGCGATGCGCGGTTCTTCCTCGGCACCGACAGCGCGCCTCATTCCCGGGGCGCGAAGGAGGCCGCCTGCGGCTGCGCGGGAGTCTTCTCGGCTCACGCCGCGATTGAGCTCTACGCGGAAGCGTTCGAGGCGGCAGGCCGGCTCGAGGCGCTCGAGGGATTCGCGTCGAAATTCGGCGCCGACTTCTACGGATTGCCTCGCAACACGGACGAGATCACGTTGCGCCAGGAGCCGTGGCGAGTGCCGGACGCCTATCCGTTCGGACCCGGCGAGCTGGTGCCGCTTCGAGCCGGCGAGACGATCGCTTGGCGGATCGTCCCATGAGTGGAGCCCCCGCAGACCTCGCCACGCCGGCCCTCGCGCCGGAGGCTGCGCTCATGTCGCGCCGCTTCCGCGGATTCCTGCCCGTCGTCATCGACGTGGAGACCGGCGGCTTCCACGCCTCGACGGATGCGTTGCTCGAGATTGCGGCGGTTCTGATCGACATCGATGCGAGCGGCGTGCTCAAGCGCGGCGCGACCGTGAGCTATCACGTGCAGCCCTTCGCGGGTGCGCGCCTCGATCCCGCCGCGCTCGGCGTGAACGGCATCGATCCGTTCCATCCGCTGCGGCCGGCGCTGCCGGAGCGCGATGCTCTCCTGAGAGTCTTCCGTGCGGTCCGCCAGGCAACACGCGCCTACGACTGCCGCCGCGCCATTCTGGTCGGGCACAATGCCTCGTTCGATCTCGGATTCCTCAATGCGGCGGTCGAGCGCGCCGAGGTCAAGCGCAATCCTTTTCACCCATTCTCGTGCTTCGATACCGCGACGCTCGGAGGCGCCGCCCTCGGTCAAACGGTGCTCGCCAAGGCCGTCACGGTCGCCGG
>JASHTA010000283.1 GCA_030040795.1 Gammaproteobacteria bacterium
CTCATCGATTGCGCGCGTGAAGGGCACGAACACGTCATCCGGGTTGTTGCCGAATGCGTCTTGCAGATCGTAGTAGCGCGGAATCGGATTCCAGTCCCGCAGCACACCCACGATCCGATAGTCCTGCTTATCGAGCCGCAAGACCCGTCCGACGCTGTCTGCACCGCCGAACAGCCTGTCGTTCAGCGCACGGCTGATCACCGCGACCGGCGCGTGCGCCTCATCGTCCGCCGCGCTCCAAGGACCGCCGAAGGCGAAGGGAATGTCGAACATCGCGAACAGATCCGCGTAACCGGCGCGACCGCCGGCCGGAAACGGCAGCAGTCGCGGGTCGCTCGGCTTGACCACGAACTCCGTCTTGTATAGAGCCGTCTGCCGGGGCGCTGAATGGGCCCTCATCAACGCAACGGCGTCGGTATAGCTGAGCGCATCGCTCAGTCCGTCGGGCCCTGCCGAGCTGTTCGGCGAATGATCGCGCGGGTCCCAATTCTTGATCTGCGGTACGTAGAGCTGCGTCGCCTTATACGCGATCGGGTCCGCATCCATGGCGGAAAATACGCAAAAGATCGTCATCGACGCGCCGATCCCGACGCCGATTGCCGCGACCATCAAGACGCTCAGCCCGACGTTGCGCCTGAGGCTTCTCAAGGCAAGTACACAGTAGTAATGGAACATGTAGCACCCGTGGGCAAGCAACCTCTAGATGTTTCGAGCGGCGACGGCGGGATCCACGGACGCGGCCCGGAGGGCCGGCCAGAGCACCGCGAGCTGACTGACGAGCAGCACGACAATGGCGCTCACGCAGATGAGCCCAACCCCCATGCGCTCAACCTCCAGCCGGGTGACGACCCAGAGGTTCAGACCGACCGCTCCGACGATGCCGACAACCAACCCTGCACCGGCAATCAGCAGGTTCTCCGTGTGGAAGTAACGCAGGATGTCGGCACGACGCGCGCCGAGCGCGCGGCGGATGCCGATTTGCCAGCGCCTTCTCACGACCCAATTGCTCGCCAGACTCACGATTCCGCATGCCGTGACGCCCGTCAGCAGGATCGAAAGACCCCCGAGCGTCAGCGCCAAGCCCCGATCCGGCCGGTACATCTCGCTGCGTGTCTCGGCAAACGTCTGCACCTCGTCCAGAATCCGCTCACTGCTCAACCCGAAGAGCGCGGCCTGGGCCGAATGGAGCACTTCATTGAGGCGGCCGGGCTGCGTTCTCACGAGATAGGCCACCGTATCGCTCGCGAATCGATAAGGCAGGAACATCGCCTCGTCGCTGCCGTAGCCCTTGATGTTATTCGCGGCATAGGGAGTCTCCGCCTCCCGTACGATCCCCTGTATCACGGTCGGATCCTTCGAGCTCGGAGTGAGATACACCGCCCGCCCCAACGCGTTCTCGCCCGGAAACAGAGCCTGCGCGAGCGCCTGCGTCACGATAACCGCCGACCCCCACGACTTGCCAATATCGCTGAGTCTGAAGCCACCGACCTCATCTGGCCTGAACCAGCGGCCTGCGATCAGCTTCACTCCGAGCGCGCGCAGGCCGTGTGCATCGACAATGTAAACCGCGACGCGGCTCGCACTGGGTTGCTGGCCTGGTTTGAGCATCACGTTCCAATTCATGCCATAACCGCGAAGGGGGTAGCTGTTCATCGCCTGAGCATCGACGACACCAGGCAGCGCGCGAAGCGCCGCTAGATCCGCCTGCGTCCGGGCCGCAACGTCCGCCGGGTGTCCGACCCAGCGGTTCGTCATGGTGAAGATATTGTCCTCATCGAGGCCGCTCGGCCGTCCCATTTGTGTCAGCTGCTGCCGGATCACCGAGAGCGAATTACCGACGATCGCCACCGTCAGCGCTATCTGCGCCGCGATGAGCAGCGCCCCTCCCTTGTTGCGCCGGAGCGCGGAGACGATGGGAATTATTTCCACGGTACGCGTCCCTACGGTGATTGCAGCCGCCAATCCGGCTCTGCTCGGCCCGCTCGCCACGCCGGATACAGGCTCGTACAAATCATGGCGCACACCGCGAGCGCAACGGTCGTCGCCACCATACCGTCATCAAGATGCGCGAATTGCACGTAATCGTCGCGCAGCACACCGCGCTCGAGCGCGAGCCCCAACCACGTGAGCAGGATCCCGAGCGCCGCGCCGGCGGCGCCGATCACCGCGGCTTCGATCACGCATTGGACAAAAACATGTGTCCGGGAGGCGCCGAGCGCCCGCCTCACGACGAGCTCGCTCGCGCGATTTCTAAACTTGGTCAGCATCAGGCTGACCACATTCACGAGGCAGACCGCGAGAAAGCCCAGTGAGACTAGGAAGCTGACGCGCAACGCATCCGGCACCATGTCCTCATTCGCCAACCATTGATCAACGTCGTAGAGACCCACTTGCGCCGCCCAGCGGAACCGGCCGATCTGCTCCTGTTGCGCGGCATAGCGGTGCAGAAAGCTTCGATAGGCTGCGACGGCCTGCGCCGTATCCAATTCCACCCAGAACTGAAGCCATCGGCACTCTGATCTCATCAGCCCGTCAACGCCCGATGCGGGCGGCTGATCGCAGTCGAGGGTGCCGTCCGTAGATACCCTCCGAGCGATTGCCGTCGAGAATGGCAGGAAAATATCCTCGGTCTGCTGATACAGACGCGGCGTCAGATCGTAAAACCGCGGCTCGAGGCGCCAGGGGCGAAGAACTCCTACCACTCTGTAGGCTCGATGGTTCAATTCAACCGTTCGCCCGACTGCATCGCTCCGAGGAAACAACTCGCCAGCGGCTCTGGCGCCCAGAACGACGACATTTGCGCCGTCCCGATCGTCGGACACGCTCCAAGGCCCGCCAGAGCGGAAGGGCACATCGAACATCTCGAAGAAATCCGAATAAACCGCGCGACCGGTTGCCTCGAGTGGTCGGACACCGCTGCCAGGTGACGGAACGGTGAAGTCAACCGAATACATCGCTGTCTGCAGGCGTCCCTGGTGCGCCCGCATGAGCGCCATCGCATCGGCGTAGCTCAACTGATCGTGCGTCAACGGATCGCTCGAGCCGTTCGGACCCCAGTTGTCCACTTCGACGGCAAACAGCCGAGACGACTTCTGGGGGATGGGGTCCGTTGACATCGACCGTATCACGGTAAACACCGTCATCAGCCCCGCGACTCCAATGCCAATCACGCCGATCGCCAATACGGTCAATACCGCGTTGTGCCGCAGACCACGAATCCCCAGGCTCACGTAATACCCGAGCACGCCTCCACTCCCTGTATATCAAACGCCTCGCGCCGCGACCGCAGGCGGCACGGAAGCCGCACGCAGCGCAGGCCAAAGCACCGCAAGTTGCCCGAAAGAGAGCATCGCGACGATGCCGAGAAGTGGATAAGCGAAAGGCAGGCGTGTCATGGCGAATCTCTCGACCATCCAGAGGTTCCCGCCCACCGCCAAAACGGCTCCGATCACGACGCCGACGGCCGCAATGAGAAAGTTCTCCGTCTGAAAGTACCGTACGATCGCCGGCCGCGTGGCTCCGAGCGCCCGCCGGATGCCGATCTGGCGGCGCCGCTGCGACACCCAGTAGCTTGTCAGACCGACGATGCCGAACACGGCAACGGCGACAATGATGATGCATACCAGCGTCAGCATGAGCGCTATCGTTCGGTCGCTTCGATAGATCTCACGCCGAGACTCGTGCAGCGAGCGCACGCTCAAGATGACCCTGTCCCGACTCACAGCGGCGAGAGCCAGAGGAGCTACCCTCATGGTCTCCGCAAGCCGCCCGGGCATTGCGTGAACGATGTAATCGACGCGCGAATTGACGAATCGGCACGACAATATGATCGATTGCTCGACGATCGAACTGCCGCCGAACAAGTCGACATTGGGCGCCTCCAGCCGGTCGATCACGCCGACTATGGGCACGTGCAGCGATATCGGAACCAGGGTTGCTACGCGCCCCAGCACGTTGCCCGACGCGTCGAGCTGCTTGGCAAGCTCTCGTGTTACCAAGGCGCCGCCCAGGGAGCCGCTCGGCAGATCTCCGCAGTCGCCGATCTCCGAAGCGTTGAAGTTGCGGCCGGCCGACAGCGTCAATCCGAGCGTAGCGAGCGCTCTTTGATCTCCGTAATAGACTGTCGTAAACCTCGTGGCGGCCGGATGATCGGGGTCCAGCGTGATTCCGAACTCATCCTCGCCGTTGTCGAGCGGTTGCTGGTTGCTCGCATAGGAGTCCCTGATGCCTGGAACGGCCCGGAGCGCGGCCAAATCAGTCTGTATCCGCGATCCAAGATCCCGTTGACTACCGATCAGCTGATTGGAGATCACGAATACATCCGCCTCGTCGACTCCGCTCGGCCGCGCCGTCCATGAGAGACGCTGTTGGACGATATAGACGGCGTTGCAAAGAACGGCGAGTGTCACGGCGATCTGCATTGCAATGAGCAGCGCCCCCACCCTATTGCGGCGCATTGCAGCGATGACGGGGCGAAGTTCCACAGCCGACTCCTCCCTCTACTGCACCTTCAGATGCCAAGCGGGCTGCACGTGGCTTGCCCGCCACGTTGGGTACATCGCGGCTAGCAACGTTGCGCCGACGCTCAACGCGAGCGCTATGGCAACATCGCCACCGTCGGGGCGCGTCAACGCGACCGCGGCTCCGGAGAACAGGCCCGCTGCCACGTGCAAGCCGAGCATCATCAGGCCGACCCCGACGAGGCCCCCCAATATTCCAACGACGCCTGCCTCCACGAGGCATTGACCAAATACCGCCCGTCGGTCCGCACCGAGGGCACGCCGCGTGCAAACATGCGGCGCTCGGGCCATGAATTTCGCGAGCATCAATCCGACGGCGTTGAGAAGACAGACAAGGAGAAAAGCGAGCGATACCAGCAGCAGGACACTGACTTCGCTGGATACGATCCGGTTATATCCAAGCCATTGCGAGACGTCGCGCAGCGCACTGCGGGCGGGCCAGCCGAATCGACCCACCCGCCGTTGCTCGGCGACGTAGCCGGCTAGGTACGATCGGTAGGCCCGTACGGCGGCGTCGTTAGGCAGCTCGACCCAAAGCTGCGTCCACACGCACTCCGAATGCAGCAGCACATCCGGACCGGTTCCAGGATTCTTCAGGCACTGCGTCATGCCCGCACTCGGCAGCCGCTGTGCGACGGCACGCGTGAACGGCATGAATATCTCTTCCGGTCCGCCGAACTTCCCGCTATACAGATCGTAGAAGCGTGGCATGGGATTCCAATCCTCAATCACGCCCGTGATGCGGTACTCCTGATCGTTCAACCTGAGCGTTCGACCGACGCTATTGGCGCCCCCGAAGAGGCGATCGTTGAGGTCGCGCGCAAGGACAATGACCGGAGCAGCGCCGTCGTCATCCAAAGCACTCCATGGCGCTCCATATTCGAACGGAACATCGAACATCGTGAAGAAATCGGCGTAGGTCGCGCGCGTCGGCACCTGGATCGGGAGCTGCCGCGGATCCGGTGGAGTCACCGCCACCACCGTCGCGTACATGGCTACCTGATGCCGCGCCCTATGGGCTCGCATCAAGGCCACCGAGTCGGTATAGGTCAGCTCCATCGGCAGGTGGTCGCTCGTGGGCTCGGTCACCGCACCTTCCCCTCCAGGCCCATAATTGTCGATCTGCGGCGTGAACAGCCGACTTGATTTGTCGCGGATCGGATTACTCGACATCGCCCGGAAAATACTGAGCGTCGTCATGGAGGCGCCAATGCCCACTCCGATCGCCGTGACCATGAGAACGGTCAACACCCCATTTTGCCGCAGGCTGCGCAGTGCCAGATTGATGTAATAGCCGAGCATGTCGATTCACTCAGGCGCTGCGCGCCGCAATTGCGGGGGGAACCGAGGAGGCGCGGAGCGCCGGCCACAGGACCGCCAGCTGCCCGAGCACCAGCACCGCAATCGCACCGACGAGCAGGTAGATCCATGGCAGTCGTGCCAGCGCGATGCTGCGCAGGATCCATAGGTTCGCGCCGAGCGCGAGCAGGATCCCGAGGATCGACCCGGCGGCGGCGATGAGCAGGTTCTCGGACTGGAAGTAACGGAGGATCGTGCCTCGCGTGGCACCGAGCGTTCGGCGAATTCCGATCTGGCGCTGCCGCTGCGAGACCCAGTAGCTCGTCAGGCCGACGATGCCAAAGGCGGTGACTCCGAGCAGGATGGCGCAGACGACCCCCATGATCAGGGCCACGCTCCGATCGCCGCGATAGGATTCCAGGCGAACTTCGGACAGCGGCTGCATGCCGACGATGATGCGCCGGCGGCTGATCCGGTAGAGCTCGTTGCGCGCCGCCGTCATGGCGACTTCGAGCTGCCCAGGCTTCGCCCGCGCGACGTAGAAGATTTGGGAGTCGGCCCATAGGAGCGGTAACAGCATCGAGCGCGCCGCGAACGGACTGTCGCCTGCGAAGGGACTCGATTGCAGCCGGTCGACCACACCGATGATCGGTGCCGTCATCGCTCCCGGAAAGATCGAAACCGTACGCCCGAGTACGTTGCCGCCCGGATCGAGCGCCCGAGCGACTGCCTGTGTGACGACCACGCCGCTCAGGCTCGAGTAATGATCGTTGAATCCGTGACTCACAACGATGTCGTCAGGGCGGAAATTCCGCCCTGCGATCAACTTCAGTCCGAGCGTGCCGATCGCGTGGTCATCGACAGTGTACACCGCAGCCCCCGTCCCCGATCGCGGATTGTCCGGCTGAAGCGTGATGCCCATCGAGAGAAGCGGGCCGCCGAGCGGATGATCGAAGGATACCGTCGCATCCACGATCTGCGGCAACGCTCTCAGGGCCGCCAAATCCGTCCGCTCGCGCGCGGCCAGATCGCCGGAGTCTCCGACCCACCGGTTCGTGATGACGAACACGCTCGCCTCATCCTCCACGCCGCTCGGCGCTCGGCTGAGAGCCGTCTGCTGCTCGATGATGAACAGCGCATTGCACAGCACAGCGAGAGTCACCGCGATCTGAAGCGCGATCAGCGCTGCGCCGACCTTGTTGCGCCGGAGCGAGGAAAGAATCGGCCCGAATTCCATGATGCCCTCGCCGTGCGGACTCAGGCGCTGCGCGCCGCGATAGCCGGGGGGACCGAAGAGGCGCGGAGCGCCGGCCACAGGACGGCCAGCTGTCCGAGCGCGAGCACTGCAATCGCACCAACAAACAGGTAGATCCACGGCAACCGAGCGAGCGCGATGCTGCGCAGGATCCATAGGTTCGCGCCGAGCGCCAGCAGGATCCCGAGTACGGCACCCGCGGCCGCGATGAGCAGGTTCTCGGACTGGAAGTAGCGGAGGATCGTGCCACGGGTGGCACCGAGCGTCCGGCGAATTCCGATCTGACGCTGCCGTTGCGATACCCAGTAGCTCGTCAGGCCGATGATGCCAAAGGCGGTGACTCCGAGCAGGATGGCGCAGACAACCCCCATGATCAGGGCCACACCCCGATCGCCGCGGTAGACGTCACGGCGCGCATCGGTAAGCGACTGTATGCCGACGATGATGCGTCGGCGGCTGACCCGGTACAGCTCGTTGCGAGCCGCTGTCGTGCCTGCTGTGAGCTGCCCAGGCTTCGTCCGTACCAAGTAGAAGACCTGTGACTCGACCGTCCTGTACGGTAGCAGCATCGATTGCGCTGCGAACGGACTGTTTCCGGCGAATGGCGTCGATTGCAGCTTGTCAACGACGCCGATGATCGGTGCCGTCGTGCCGTCCGGAATGATCAGGGCTCGCTGTCCAAGAACGTTACCGCGCGGGTCGAGCGCACGAGCAACGGCCTGTGTGACGATCACGCCGCCGAGGGCAGCCTGGTGTTCCCCGACACCGTTGCGGCTGATGACCTCATCCGGACGAAAATTGCGCCCGCTGATCAGTCTCAGTCCGAGCGTATTGATCGCATGGTCATCGACCTCGTAGACCATCGCTCCCGTCCCGGATCTCGGGTTGTCGGGACGCAGGGTAATGAGCTCGACCATGACCGGCCCTCCAAGCGGGTGATCGTTGGATACGGTCGCATCGGCGATTTGCGGCAAGGCCCGCAGCGCAGCCAGGTCCGCCTGCTCACGCGCGGCCACATTTCCGGCATCTCCTATCCACCGATTCGTGATGATGAATACGCTCGCCTCGTCTTGAACACCGCTCGTCGCACGGCTCAACGCTGTCTGCTGCTGAATGATGAATAGAGCGTTACACAGCACCGCTAGAGTTACGGCAATCTGCAGGGCGATGAGCGCCGCGCCGACTTTGTTACGGCGGAGCGAGGAGAGAATCGGCCCGAACTCCATGACGCGCTTCCCGCCCTACAGGGTCTTCAGTTGCGCAGCAGGATGCACCTGCGTCGCGCGCCACGTCGGGTACAGCCCGGCAACCAGTGTCACGGCAATAGCCACCGCCACCGCAATGAGCACGTCGGCTCCCTGCAGCCGCGTCAAGATGGATAGATCGGGCGGGAGCACTGAGCGACAACTCACGAGCCCAATTTTCGTGAGTCCCACGCCAACCAGGCCGCCGACCAGACCAATCACACCAGCCTCGACGAGGCACTGTGCGAAGATCGCCGGGCGGGTGGCGCCGAGCGCGCGGCGCACGCCCACGCCACCGGAACGAGCCATGAACTTGGCGAGCATGAGACCGGTGGCGTTGATCAGGCAGACGAACAGGATCGCGAAGGACACGCTTGTGAGCGTTCCCACCGCGACCGGCACCACATGGTTGTAGGTCAGCCACTCGACGACATCGCGCAGTGCGACGTGCGGCGGCCAGTTGAATCGGCCCGACTGCCGCTGCGCGGCAGCGTAATCGTGCAGGAAAGTTCGATACTTCGACACCCCGCTCGCCGTGGAAAGCTCGACCCAGAAGTGGATCCAGATGCAGTTTGAGTGCAAGAGGCCGTCCCACCCCGAGCCTGGACCGGCCCGATCGCAGTTGAGGTTGCCCGAGGTCGACATTTGCTGATCGATGGCCCGCGTGAAGGGCAGGAACAGCTGATCGGTCCCGGTAAAGCTATCCTGCCCCAGGTCATAGAAGCGAGGGCTCGGATGCCAGTCATCGAGCACGCCGATGACCCGGTACGGCTTATCGCCGATGGTGAGCATCCGTCCGACGCTATTCATCCCGTCGAACAGAAGGTCGTTGAAGGGTCGCGTGAGAACGACAACCGACGCATGCGTATCGTCCTCCGCCTTGCCCCACGGTCCGCCGTACTCGAAGGGAACGTCGAACATCGAGAAGAAGTCGCTGTAGGTCGCCCGCACATAGCCTTCAAGGGGATCCTGAGCGGCGTTCGGAGGTGTAATCGACTGTGTCGTCGCGTACATGGCCGCCTGGCGAAGGCCGAGATGCGCCCGCATGAGCGCCATCGCGTCCATATACGTCAGATCCTGCGGCAGAAAATCCTGATTGGGCGGTGCGTTGGGCTGGGGGCCGAAATTGTCGATCTGCGGGACGAATAACACCGCGGACTTCTGCGGAATCGGATCACCCGAGGCCGCGCGATAAATCGTCAGCATGGTCATCGAGGCGCCGATGCCGACACCGATGGCGATGACCATCAGCCCCGTCAGGACGAGATTGCGCCGCAGACTGCGGAGTGCGAGCTTGAAGTAGTAGCCGAACATAGGCGATTCACCGAGTCATAGACGCGTCGCTTCTGCCGGCGCGATCGTCGCAGCGCGCCGGGCCGGAGTGAACACGGCCAGTTGATTGAGTCCCAACAAGATCGCCGCGCCGACGGCGACGTACATCAATGGAAGGCGTGAGGACGAATAACCGTGCACGAGGAGAAAACTGCTCGTCGCGAACGCGAGAGCAGACCCCAACAGGACACCGCCCACAGCGAGCGGGAAATTCTCGAGCATGTAATGGACCAGGATCTGCCCACGCGTTGCCCCCAACGCTCGCCGGATCCCAATCTGATGCACCCGCTCCCTCATCCACACGCTGGTCAGACCAAAGATCCCCGCTGCGGTCACAATGAGCAATGCGAGGCATACGATGGCGAGGGTCCACGCCATCGAGCGCTCCTCGCGGAAGTATGCGGATTTCACCTCCGTCAGCGGGCGTTCCGACAGGATCTGCAGGGGCGGATCGCTTTTCGCGAGAGCCTCCTTCACTTCGCGCTCCACTTGAGGCATATCAGTCCGGGAGGCCCGAATCACGTAGTGCACTCCCCCTGCGAAGGAAGGCCGTTCGGGCCGGATGATGGAATACGACTGCTCGGTTGTCTGCCCTGCAAGCACGAACGGCTGAAGCAGCCTCTCGATGACACCGATCACCGTAACGGGAGTCGTCTTCCCTTGACCTGATGACATGTAAATGACTCTTCCGACGGCGCTGCTTCGGCCAAATAGCCTTGTCGCGGCGGCGCGCGTGAGGATCGCAATCGGCGGAGTGACGTCCGGCGCAAACGGCACCACCTCGTCCGCCCGAAATCCTCTGCCCGCAACGAGCCGCACGCCCAAGGTCTCGAGAGCCGACTCATCGCCCAGGTACACGGTCACCTCTTGAGCCTCAGAATATTTGATCGGCTCCAGATCCGGCTTCAGCGCGATCCCGCTGAACCACCCGCCGCCGCCGTAAGGCACTTGATTGAGGGCGCTCGCGGCCTTGACACCCGCAATCTCTGCCAGAGCTCGCAGATCGCCACGCAGAGTTGCGTCGGCATTCACCATCTCGCGCCCTGGAGTTGGGGCGACTGTCACATCCAGGAGCTCCGACTCGGTGGTGCCGCTCCGTATCGTCACTCGCTCGAACTCCACGCCGATCAGGAACAGGGCGTTGGACAGTATTGCGAACGCCACCGCGATCTCCACGACGATCAGGAACGCCGCGATCTTACGATGGCGAAGCGCAGAGACGATCGAGTTGACGTCAACCATCCCCGCTCACCGGTCCTTGAATCCGAAGGCGGGGGTAACCCTGCAAACCCGCCAAGCCGGCAGCAGTCCGGCGATCGTGCTGGACGAGATGGCCAAGGCGAATGTCAGAGCGAGCATCGACCAATCGAGGACGACGACATCAGCATATTGGACCGGTTGCTGACGCACTACCCAAAGGCCCATCACTGTCAGGCCGAGACCGAAGAAGCCCCCCACAAGTCCAATGGTCGCGGACTCGACGAGATGCTGAGCGAAAATCGCTCGACGTGAAGCGCCCAAGGCGCGCCGCGTTCCGATCTCGGCTGACCGAAGCAGGAATTTGGCGAGGATCAATGCGCCCGTGTTGACCAGGCACAGGAACAGGAACGCGAAAGCGAAGAGCAGCTGAAGGCGTACGTTGCGCGGGACGACGTTGTTGAAATCCAGATACTGGGGCAACGAGCGTAAGCGAACGTTGTTCGGCCGCTCGAAGCGGCCGGCGGCGCGCTGCGCGTCCGAGTAGCTCTCGAGGTACGCGTGATACCGTTGAGCTTCATTCGGAGTGTTCAGCTGGACCCAAAGCTGCGCCCAGGTGCAGGGCGCAGCGAGGTCCGTCTCCTGCATGCCGGACGGCCTTCGTCCGACGCACAGGACTATATTCGGCTTCAACCCCATACCGATGGCCGTCGAATAAGGAAGAAACACGTCCTCCGTCTCGCTGTAATTCGACGACTGCCCGTTCGACCCCCTGTATAGATCGTAGAACTTGGGCACCGGCCGCCAGGCATCGAGCACTCCGACGATGCGAAAGACCGTATCGTTGATCTGAAGCGTCCGCCCAACGCTATTCCTACCGCCGAATAGCCTGTCGTTGAGGGTCTTCCCGATGACCATCACGTTCTCGCGGTCGCGCTCCGCCGCGGCGCTCCAGGCTTGCCCATAACGGAAAGGCGTCTCGAACATGGAGAAGAAGTCAGGCGATGTGTAGCGCGCGTTGGCGTAAAAGGGAATGTCTTTCGGGTTGGGAGAATGTACCGCGACGGAACCTCCGTACATGATGGCCTGCCGACTCGCTCGACCCGACGCGTAGAGAGCGTCCGCGTCGAATCGGGTCAACCGACTAGCCGGCTCCACTCCGGGGTAGTATTCGCGTACGGGCTCCGGATCGACTTGAACATAGAACAGCGTCTGGCTCTTGCCTGGGAGCGGGTCCCCCGACAGCACGTGGAAGACCGTCAGAACGGTCATGCTGGCGCCGATTCCCAGCGCGACCGCCATCACCATGAGCGCGGTCATGACTTTGTCCCGACCAAAGCCGCGCAGTGCGATCTCGATGTCGTAGCTCAGCATGCGGACTCTGGCGGAGCCAAACGGTGTGTCGGCTGTCAATGAGGCCGGAGCATGCCCTCCTTTGCACGTCCTAAGATCGAGCGGTCGCCCCCGAGCCTTGCGCCCCTTCGACCAGATGCGGCGGCGTGGTGAGCGCCACGATCTGCCCGTCGATGATGTGCACCTGGCGCTGCGCCCGCGCGGCAAGGTCCGGGTCGTGCGTGACCATGACGATGGTCGCGCCGCCGCGATGCAGGTCCTCGAGCAGCTCCATGACTCCACGGGCCATCTGCGTGTCGAGGTTACCCGTCGGCTCGTCCGCGAGCAGGAGCCGCGGATCGCCGACCAGTGCGCGCGCGATCGCAACGCGCTGCTGCTGTCCACCCGACATCTCCGAAGGATAATGACGCGCCCGCGAGGAGAGCCCGACACGCTCGAGCACCCGGCCGATACGCTGGCGTCGCTCGCCGGCCGGCAGGCCACGGTAGCGAAGCGGCACGTCGATATTGTCGTAGACGTTGAGATCGGGAATGAGGTTGAAGGACTGGAAGACGAACCCGATCTTCTCGTTGCGCAGCCGCGAGCGTTTCTTGTCGTTGAGGCC